>DAOVLG010000268.1 GCA_030631385.1 Candidatus Coatesiibacteriota bacterium
TCTTTCTCATCACCATCGCCGTGTCGGTCGCGGTGCTCCACTTCATGATGCCCTACAACATCGAGGCCCAGCGCGAGGCCATCGGGCAGATTATCAAACAGAACCGGGATACGATGCCCCCGGAGCAACTCGAGCAACTTGAGGAGTACTCCGATCGCATGGGCACCGGCTTTATGGGACAAGTCCTCCCCTACCTCGTCGTGCCAGTATCCCTCTTTGTCTACCTCCTCCTTGCCTCGACGGGGTTAAATATTGGGGTGGGGCTGACCGGGGAGAAGCTCGGCTTCCGCAACGCCGTTTCAATCATGTCCCTGGCCTCGGTGACGATGGCGGCCGGGGCGGTCGTCACGCTGGTTCTGGCACTGGTAAAGGGAGACGGTTACGTGGGGGCCAACCTGGGGCTGCTATTTCCCCGCTGGCCGACCGAGTGGTACATGAAGCTGTTGAAGGGCTTCGCCTCCCAGATCGGCGTTTTCTCCGCCTGGAACGTATTCCTGCTCACCGTCGGCGTCCGCGAGGTAACCGGTCTCTCGACGAAGCGGTCCTTCACCGTGATCGTCATCCTCTGGTTGCTGTGGGCGATTTCTATGGCCTGCTTATCCTTACTTGGCTTCGGCATGTAGGAACCGCCCGCGTTCATGTAACCCCAACCGAATAAGAGTTCCATCTTGAAGGGATACCGCGAGTACGTCGGCGTCGTCCATCTGCACTCTACCTACTCCGACGGTTACTGGCCCGTGGGACGCATCCTCGGCGAGGGGATTCGGGCGGGTCTGGATTTCATCTTTCTCACCGATCACGACACCTTGGAGGCAAAGGACGACGGCTGGGGCGGCTGGTACGCCCCCGGCGCCTTGGACGGGCCCTGGCTTACGGCCAGACCGACTGCGGAAAAAAGACTCAATGCCGGTCCCCACATCTTCCTCGGCGTCGGGGCGGAGATCACCCCGGCTCAGTCACACTACCTGGCCCTCGGCGTAAACCGCTTACCCGATAATCGCCTGTCCAGCCAAGAGATAATAGACTTCGTCCGTACCGCAGGCGGCGTCGGCGTCATCACCCACCCCGACCACCGGGGGAACAACCGCTTCGGCATAGGGTGCTACAAGTGGGTTGACTGGTCGGTCACCGGGTACGACCTGATAGACGCGTGGGACCTGATGACCGATTGGCAGGATTCCCTCCGGGGGATCGTGAGCGCCTACGTGGCCTACAACTGGCCCGCCTGGGTTCTCCGCGGTCCCAAGCCCCAAACCCTGACCCGCTGGGACCGGTTGCTCGCCGAGGGACCGGCGCCGGTCATCGGTTGCTGCGATAACCACGGGCGTCCCTACCGCCTCGTGCGAACCTACGACATACTCCCCTATCCGATTGCCCTGCGTCTGTTGCGCCTCCACCTCTTCACGCGATCCCTGGAGGGCCTCTCCGCCGAGGAGACGGAGCGCGAACTTCTAGACGCAATGAAGGCCGGACGGGGTTTCATCGCCCAAGAATTCTGGTGGCCGGCCCAGGGCTTTCGCTTTTACGCGGAGGATTCCTCAGGCAATGAAGCGCTCCTGGGCTCGACGGTCACCCCCGGCAACGGCCCCTGGACGCTCACGGTCCGTATACCCGAGAGGGGAATCATCCGGTTGATCAAGGACGGGACGCCGATTACGGCGAAGCTGGATAGGAGTTTTGTCTATCAGGAAACGGGAGAGGGCGTCTTCCGCGTCGAGGTTTACCGCCGGAGGAAGGGGTTCAGGAAACCCTGGATCATCTCCAACGCCATTCGGATAAAGAAAAGAAGGTGAATATGCGGCGTGTTGCTTTAGTTATCTTACTCGCGATAATTACGTTCACCTGCTACGCCGGCGAGGTCCCGCCACCAGATCCAGCGGTAAACACACTGATCGAGAGCGAGAATCTTTCAATCACACCCTGGCACTGGTACTCGGTACCGGTAATCCGGCCAGGAGGCTCGCTCTACCTCGGCTTTATGGCAAAAAATCCCACCGGTGAGAGGGTCACCGCGGAATACTTCTGGGGGTGTTCCGAACTGACCCTCGTCTCACCATCAAACGAGGTGCAGACCGTTCCGGGCACCCGGATGCTCGAGGTCGGCGAGTACATAAAAGACATGGAGCCGGGTGGTAGGGATACGGCCGTGGTAAAGATCGAGGACCTGTTCACCTTCACCGAGGTCGGCCCCCACATCCTGCGCTGGGAGACGCCCTTCGGGGTCATGGATTACATCATCGGGGTGATGGATGGTCTCGACTACCTGTTCTACCGGTTGGAAAACGACGTTTCGTACAACGAATGGGGGGTTTACCTCTACGGCGAGGACGGTATGTTCCTGTCCAACTCCCTGGCGTACGAGGTGGTGTCGTACAAAGAGGAGGCTACCGAGGGTCTGGTTCCCTTCCTCGACAATGGGAAGGAGTGCTTCATCGAGGGTTCCGAGGAGGCGACCATCGGCTCGATGTATGCCCACCGGTTGAAGGACTACGCGGCGATCATGCTCGCGGAAATCGGCGGGCTCGATATCCCCGAACTCCGGGCGATGGACCCGGTCGAGCGGAACGCGGGTATCGAGAAAGTCAGGTCTTGGCTTGAGGAGAGTGTGTATTAGGATGGCGAATCGAACGCTGGCGATCACCGACGAGATATACGCCTATCTGGTCGCGAACACCCTGCGGGAGCCCGAAGTGCTGCGGCGGCTGCGCGAGGAAACGGGAAAGATGCCGAAGGCCGTCATGCAGATCGCCCCGGAGCAGGGGCAGTTCATGGCCCTTTTGGTCGAGTTGATCGGGGCGAAGCTCTGCCTGGAAATCGGCACCTTCACCGGCTACAGCTCCACCGCCGTCGCCCTGGCTCTGCCCCCGGACGGAAGACTCGTCACCTGCGATACGAACCGCGAGTGGACCAACCTCGCCCGGCGGTATTGGAAACAGGCGGGTGTTGAAGAGAAGATCGAGCTGCGGTTGGGTCCCGCCTTGAAAAGTCTGGACGACCTGCTGAATGTGGGATACGCCGGTCAATTCGATTTCGTCTTCATAGACGCGGACAAGGAAAGCTACGAGGCCTATTACGAAAAATCCCTGGAGCTCCTGCGACCCGGCGGACTAATCGCCCTCGACAACGCCCTCCGCCACGGGAGGGTAGCCGATCCCGCTGATTGCGACCCGGGAACAACTACAATCCGCGCCCTCAACGAAAAGATTAGGGACGACGACCGGGTGAGCATGTCCCTCGTCACCATCGCCGACGGGCTCATGCTGGCGAGGAAGCGTTGAGTCGGGCGCCGAGTACCGCTACTGGCTGGAGGTGACCGAGGCCGACGGGACTCATAAATAAAGCCGCTCGGGGGCGGCTTTTTGATTATCTTAATACACTAGACAATACGTGTGACCTATTAAGGTGCCGCCTTCCCATTGCGTCTAGCGATAGCTTCCTTTTTCGCTTGAGGGAGCTTGTCGTACA
>DAOVLG010000503.1 GCA_030631385.1 Candidatus Coatesiibacteriota bacterium
ACCAGGTCGGCCCTCTTCACGGCGGCCATCGCACTACACGAGGTCCCCGGCGGGGCGTCTACGATCACCGGGCCGTTGCCGGGTATCCGGTCAAGGAGCTGCTCGATCACCGGCGCCGCCCTGGCCTCTCCCACGTCCAGCCTGCCGCTGAAGCAGGTCAGCTTCCCGGACATCCCCTCGCTGAAGGTTCCGACCTCCCGCGGCCATTCCTCCAGGGCGTCCTCGGGACAGACCCGCAGACAGCCGCCGCAGGAGTGGCAGAGTTCGGGAAATACGATAACCCCGTTCCTGACGGCCAGGATGGCGTTGTAGGCGCAGAAACGCTGGCATTCACCGCAGCCTGAACAAACCCCTGCCTTTAGTTTGGGCAGGGGCAGGGCCATCCGCTCGGTCCGTTTAATCCGAGGTTGCAGGAAGAGGAACCCGTTGGGCTCCTCCACATCGGCGTCCACGTATGCAACGTCGCTATTGTACCGGGCCAGATAGTCGGCCAGGCAGGTGGCAAAGAGGGTTTTGCCGGTACCGCCCTTGCCGCTGGCAAAGGCGATTAGCATCAGAAGCGTCGAATTTCCAGGGCCTCCAGCTCGCCCTTCGAGAACCTATCCAAGGCCTGACCGACGGATAATCCCTCCGGTACCAACCACATCTTGATTCCCAGTCCCTCGAGGGAAGCGTGGGCCTTGGGACCGTAGTTGCCGGCGAGAACGGCTTTTACTTTATACTTTGCGACGAGACCCGCCGCATGTGTTCCGGCGCCGTGTTGCGCAGCCGCACCGGAGTTCTCCACGTCGGCTTCGATCCGGCGGCCCTCCGTCTCGATGATCAAAAAACGCTTTGCTCTGCCGAAGCGGGGGTCTACCCCGGCTTTCAAGCCGCCTTCCCCCGATGCGGTAACGGCGATCAGCATTCCTTCCTTCCCTTCGGTTGAGCGGTGTTTACTCGCCGCGGATCCCCTAACGGTGGTGATCGTGTCTGGACTCGCGGCAGGGTGTATAACCCTTGATCTCTCCGTGGAGATAGGCTTCCAAAACCCCTCTGACCTTGCCGACGGCGCCGGTGGCCACCTCGATGCCGTAGTCCAGGAAAAGCTGAACGGCTCGGTGTCCCATGCCGCCGGAGAGGATGACGTCGGCGCCCTGCTCGTTGATGAAGGCCGGAATCTTACCGGGGCTGTGATTGCCGAAGTGGGGATTCTCCACTACTTGCACGTCACCCAGTTCTCCATCATTCTCCTCAACGAGCACGTAGTTCGGGCAGCGTCCAAAGTGGGCGCTGACCTGACCCTCCAGACCGAGGTCGTCCTCGGCGGCGATAGCGATGAGACGCTTAATGGACATAAACCTTCCCTTTAGAAGGTTGTGAACGTTTAACCTTCCGTTGTTAACGCGGTTCAACGGGTTGTCGGCTATCCCTCGTCAGACCCCTCGGCCTTGGGTTCAGGTGGCTCTGCCGCGTAGCGGACGCCCAACCCGCGTCCTCGGCCCATACCGCGTCCCCAGCCGCCGCCCCA
>DAOVLG010000515.1 GCA_030631385.1 Candidatus Coatesiibacteriota bacterium
CAACATGGCCGCCGGGTTGATCGCCGCCGACCGGCTCCACGAGGAACTGGCCTCCACCAGCCGCTACCTGGAAAACCTGATCGAGAACTCCGCCGACATCATCATCGCCACCGATGCGCACGGCCGCATCGTTTTGTTCAACCACGCCGCCGAGAAGATCCTGGGCTACACGGCTGAGGAGATCATCGGGCATCATGCCGGGGAGCTCTACGCCAAGGACGAGGACCGGGAGCACATAAAAAAGGTCCTCCGCCGGGAGGGTTCGATCTCAGACTTCCAGACCAACGCCCTGGCCAAGTCGGGGGAACAGATACCGGTCCTGTTGTCGGCCAACGTGCTCTACGATTCAACCGGCGGGTTCATCGGCACCGAGGGGATCAGTAAGGACCTGCGCGAGCACCTCATAATGGAGGCCAAGCTGATCAACGCCGAAAAGCAGAAGACCCTGACCGAGGCCGCCGTCGGCGTGGCTCACGAGGTGAACAACCCCCTGGAGAGTATCCTTTCCGCCTGCTCCCTGGCCGAGCGATCCCTCGAATCCGGCTCGCCGGACCTGGAGCTTGTCCGGGAGATGATCGCCATCGCCCTGAACCAGGCGCGGCGCATCAGCGAGCTAACCACAAACTTCGCCCAGCTCGCCCACGGCACCGGCTACCGCGTGACCAAAGTGGGCGGCGAGGTCACCATGGTGGACTTCACCGGTAGTGTGGAGGAAGCCTACGCCGCCGGGGAGGTTTGCCCCGTCCCCCGACGCTACCGGGTTCTCATCGCCGACGACGAGCCGAGCATCCGCGAGCTTTTAGCCGAGTACCTGACCAAGGAGGGCTTCATCGTCGAAACGGCCGACGATGGAGAGGAGGTGGTACGCAAGGCCACCGGGGACCGGGTTTGGGACATCATCATCTGCGACATCATGATGCCCAAGAAGACCGGCTACGAGGTCTACTCCGAGATCAGGGAGCGCTGTCCCGAGACCGAGGTGATCCTGATGACCGGCTTCGGCTACGACCCGACCCATTCGCTCTTAAAGTCGCGCGGAGACGGTCTCAAGGCCGTTCTCTTCAAGCCCTTCGAACCGAAGGTGGTCCGGGATAAGATCCTGGAGATCCTGGGCAAGAGATGACCAACGCTGCGCGTTGGATCGCAGCCCCGCGAGGAAAACAATTAGTTTCCGATAGTTTACCTCCGCGAGCGACGCTCCCCCTCCACGCTAAGACAAGGGGTTTTGCCAGAGGCATAGCTCGCTTCGCTCGGTTCAACCCCTTGCTCCGTAGGTGCGGGTGTGGACACGCAGCTCTACGTAAAACACCGCCCATCAAATAAAATGCCGCTACCGGCGTTTCCTTTTGGGATAATCACCAATCAAAAACAGATAGTATCCTATACCGACCTCAGTGTGTGGTTGTATGCTATCCCGCCACCAGATGACGGGGCGATG
>DAOVLG010000003.1 GCA_030631385.1 Candidatus Coatesiibacteriota bacterium
AAGATCCTCCTGCGCACCGGGCACGTGGACATGGCCAAGGCCTACGTTCTCTACCGCAGTCAGCGCAGACTCGAAGAGGCCCAGATATTCGATTTCAACGTGGCGCCCCACCAGTTGGATCTCCTGGAGACCAACGAAGAGTCCATCCTGGTGCGGAACCTTTCGGGGGAACTCTTCGCCTGGTCTCGCCAGGGCAGGGTCTCGGCGATTGTCATCAACTCGGGTCTGGACCCATCAATCGCCGAACAGCTCACCCTGGAGGTCGAGAGGATGCTCCGGGACGCCGACCTCGTTCCGGCGCCGCTCACTTTGATCCTATTTCTCCACGCCCTGAAACTCATCGAGCTGGGTGTCGGTTCCTTTTCCGACATTGATCCCGTCGCCGTGCCGGCCCAGCTCGTCCGGAGCCTTTTGAGCCGAGGGCGCATCGAAAACCGGGTACCTAGTGGAGCCGTCGAGACTTCGGGCGGTTACATCGTGGGACAGTACGCCGTCTCGAATGTCTACCCCAAGGCGGTGCGCTACGACCACTACGACGGCAGTCTGCAGATCAACTCCCCGCAGATGGTCAATCGTTTCCTCTCGGCGAGCTGGAGCCCCGAGACAGCCCGGGGGATTGACTACGAAAGCTTCGTCCCCGACCAGTGGTTGGACCTGTTGAGCCTGCCGGATCGGCTGGCGCCCTATTTCGCCCAGATAGAACTCCCCCGTTTCGACCTGATGTTGGCCAAGCTGGGCGCCGGTTTGGGGGTGATTGACCTCAAGATCGCCACTCTCTTGGGCCTGCGGTCCTGGTCTACCTCCACCGAGCGACTGGTGGTCGGTTTGGGTGCCGGGCTGGATGAGGCGCCGGATCTTCCCACGTACGCCCTGACCATCGCCGGGCTGCTGAGCCGTTTTGACCGGCGGGTCGAGCTTGTGGTCGAGCTTGGAGGTGCGCCCGACGGCGGACTGGTCAAGGAATTGATCGTGGCCTCCGGCGGGGCGCCGTTGCGCTTCACCGGCGCACGTGAGTTCGTTGGGGGTGGGGGTAAATTCGTGCACCCCCTGGCGAGCCGGGTGGCGGTTAACCTGCGGAGAATTTCCACCTCGGGCGTCGGTAAGGCTGATCAGGTGGGTATCGAGGTTATCCGTCACGCCGTTGAAGCGGCGAGGGTGAAGGCCGAGTTCCTGAGATCGGTGGTCGTCATGCGCTCGTCGGGGGTGCTCGGGGGACTGGTGGCCGAGCTTGGCCACGACTGGGTGGCGGCGGCGGCGGGGACGGTGGAGCTGGACTTTATCGGGTTGGACGGCGCGGTTTTCGAGTTGACCGGGAACTGGCCCTCGGAGAACGAAGAATCGGCCGGGCTCCTCGAGCGCTTGTCGAAGAAACTGGTGCTGGCGGCCCAGGACTCTGCCGAGAAGCTGGGGCTTACCTTGACCATCCGCGCCGGCGTGGATCCCGCTCTCGAGGAGTTCTTCGGGATGCTGGATCGCACCGTACTCGGCCTGCCGGCTCCTCCGACGCCGCCGGTGTTCGTCCTTTCCGACGATACCGGTCACCTCTACCGTGGTCCATACGTCCCGGCCTGGCCCGGGGGGGTGTCCGTGGAGCTCTGGGCCGATTCGACCCCTGAGGCCGCCTTGACCTGCGTTAAGACCGCCCTTGACGCGGGAGCGGGATCGGTCCTCATCGGGAAGGGTGCCCCATGTACCTCCTGACCGTAACCGAAAGCTTCGCCTCGGCCCACGCGTTGCGCGATTACGGCGGTCCGTGCGAGCGTCTCCACGGGCACAACTGGCGTGTCGAGGTGACCGTGGCCGCCCGGGAGCTCGACGGGCGGGGCCTCGCCATTGACTTCAGGGTGCTCAAGGGTCACCTGACCGAGGTCTGCCGACGCCTCGACCACCGGTTCCTGAACGAGCTTGAGCCCTTCGACCGGATCAATCCCACGAGCGAGAACCTGGCACGGCATCTGGCTCTGGAGATGGAGCAGAGATTGGGGGGCACCGAGCCCGCGGTCTGGGTTTACGAGGTTCGCGTTTGGGAGTCCGGGGGGGCTTCAGCCGCCTGGCGGAACGAGGAGTCAGAGTGATCAGAAAGACCTTGGTTCTCCTCTCGGGAGGGGTGGATTCATACGGCGCGGCCGCGGAGCTTCGGGCCGGCGATATGCTGGGTGAGGCCCTCTGGGTGGACTACGATCAGCGTGCAGTAGAGGGTGAGCACGCCGCGGCGGAATCCCAGGCGCAGAGGCTGGACGTACCCCTGAGGTGTATGAAGATTGACATCTATGGAAATCTTCCCAACACGGGTGGGTTGATCGGAGGTGAACTGAGCGACGACGCGGATACCCGGCAGTTGTGGGTGCCGGCGCGGAACGCCGTGCTCTTTAGTGTGAGGGCCGCCGTGGCCGAGTCGTTGGGGATGGCCAACGTGGCCCTGGGGCTCAACGCCGAGGAGGCGGTGGATTTCCCCGATAACAGCGCGTCCTTCCTCGCCGCCGCCGATCGTTTCATCTTCCTCGCCACCGGCGGCCGGGTGCAGGCCGTCTCCCCGACGGTGCACCGGTCGAAGCGGGAGATCGTCAGCCGCCTCTTGGACCTCGAACTCCCCCTGGACTGCGTCTATTCCTGCTACCGTCCCCCCGACGCCGAGGGACGGATGTGTGGACGATGTCCCAGTTGCTTATACCTCAAAGGTGCCCTGTCGGCTAACGGGGTGGACCTCTCCGCCCGTTTCGTCGTCTAGGGCGGGGCGTTGGTGGAACCGCACGCCGCACCGACGGCGTACTGGATAGTGCCATGAGGGAGTTCAGGCAAACCTTGGTCGTTTTCCACCGTAGGCTGGTGGCCCTGGAGTGGGTCCGCCGGCTGCTGTTCTTCATAGTCGCCCTGGCCGCCCCCCTGCCCCTGGTTCTCTTCGCCGCCGCCGCCGGTATGCCCTGGATCCTGGGCTGGATCGGTTGGCTGGGCGCGGCTGTGTTTCTATCCCTCCGACCCTTTTCGTTTTTTACGGGGAGGGGGGAATTCCCGGCCGCCGCACACGTCATCGAGCGCTCCAATCCCTTCCTGGGCGACGAGGTCTCCTCGGCCGCCGAGCTTCTGGATGCACAGAGTCCCTTCGCCGAACTCCAGGTTAAACGTGCGGAAAGGCTTCTCGCCGGGGTGGATCTCTCCGCGGCGCTGCCCTGGCGGGGTGAGCTTTCCCGCCCCCTGACCGCAAGCGTGGGCGTCCTGTTAACCTTCGGCCTCGGGATCCTCATCGGGCCTAGGGTTTACGAGGAGGGCTGGCGGGCGATGCTGGGCGAGGATACCTCGCCGCCGGTTCCTAAAATAATCTCAGTCGAGCCCGGCGACCTCGAGGTGCCCCCAAAAGAGTCCGTGACCGTTGAGGCCCTCTTCGATCATCCCCCCGAGAAGCCGATTCTCCGGCACCGACCCCTCACCGGCGGTCCCTGGCGCGAGACCCCGTTGGAGGCGCGTGGCGATCCCCTCGTCCTCGTCGCCGAACTGCCACCGGTTTCCGAGCCGCTGGAGTACCTGGTGCTCCACGCCGCCGGTACCGGTGAAATCTACGACCTGACGCTGTTACCCACCCCCCGGTTGAGCAGGTTCCGGCTCGGGGTCGTTCCGCCCGCCTACACCGGCCGGCCGTCGCGAGAGCTGCCCCCGGGCGAGGGTAACGTGATCGCCCCCCTGGGCAGCCGGATCGAGCTCGAGGCCCTGGCGATCCCGGAACTCTCCGCCGCCCGGCTCACCTTCGACGAGTCACCTTCCGCGCCGGTTGAGCCCCTTGGAGTACCCACGGGTTCCCGGCTGACGGCCTCCTTCGTCCTCAAACGGAGTGAGAGCTGGGGTCTCGAACTTACCGGGAAGAACGGCCTCGAATCCGCCTCGCCCCGCTTCCGGTTGGTAGCCCTACCCGACGCGCCGCCCTCGGTCACCCTCGTGAAACCACAAAGCGTGGTGGACCTGGACATCACGATGACCGTCGGTGTCTCGGCCAGGGTCGCCGACGACTACGGGGTTTCCCTCCTCGAGCTGGTCTTCGTTCGGAGGGATGGAATCGGCGGGACGTCCGAAACGCAGCGGATCACGATCGCCCGGGGTCTCGGCCTCGAGGCTAGAGTGGATTACCGCTGGGAGCTGGTCGGTGTGGACCTGCTCCCCGGTGAGGAACTCCTGTGCCACCTTGAGGTTACCGACAACGACGCCTACTCGGGTCCGAAGACGACCTCTTCGGCGTCCTTTGTCGTCCGCTACCCCGGCATCGAGGAGATCGTCACCGGGGAGGCCTTCGCCGGACCTTTAGAGACCCTCGAGGAGCTGGGCGAACGCGAGGAGCGCCTCGCCCGGAGGATGGAGGAGCTGGCCCGGGAGCACCGGGGTGAGGAGCGGGTCGGCCCCGAGGAGTGGAGGCAGTTCCGGCAGTTGGCGGAGGAGCAGTCCGAGGTGGTGGCCCGGGCCGAGGAGGTCGTCCGCCGCCTGGAGGATACCCTGAATGCCCTCTACGAGGAGAGTCTGATTACCCCGGAGAGCTTCGCCAAGCTTTCCGAGGTGCAGAGACTTTTGGAGAAGGTCCTGGACGAGCGTCTCAAAGAGCAGCTCGCCTCTCTGCAGCGGGCGGTGGAGCGTCTGGACCGGGCCGAAATCGAGCGGCTGGCGGCCCAGTTCAACCAGACCCGGCAGGGGTTCGAGCGCAGCCTGGACCGGATGCTGGAGCTCCTCAGGCGTGCCGAGGCGGAGCAGCGCCTGGCCGAGCTGGTCGAGCGGGCCGCCGAGGCGTCGGAGCGCTCGGCGGAGCTCCTCGATGAGCCGGACCAGGAGGGTTCCTCCACCCAAGCCGGGGAGGTCGAATCTCTCCTGGAGGAGGCCGGGGCCGTCCAGGAGGCGTTATCCGAGTTCGCCCCGATGGATGAGAACCTCGCTCGGGCGGCGGAGGGGGTTCAGGAGGCCGCATCGGAGCTGGCTGGATCCAAGGCGGCGGAGCTCTCCCGCCGGGCCGGCGAGCTTCTCGATGCCGGTGAGATTGCCCAGGCGCGGGGGATGCTGGGCCAAGCCTCCCAATCCATCGGTGAATTTCACGCAAGCCTCGCCGGGACCCTCGCCGAGCTGAGGTCCGGCCAACACAAAAAGCTCCTGGAGAAGATAGCCGCCCAGGTCAACGCGGTGATTCTCCTCGCCCGGTACCAGGAGCAGGCCATCGCCCTGATAGAGAGCGCCGGTTACACGGTGCGGAGCGGTGAGATCGGGCGCCGTCTGGCCTCCATCTCTGCCGGGGTGCGCCGGGTGGCGGTGAACCTGGAGGAGGTCTACCGCCAGACGGTCTACCTGGACTCGGAGCTCCTGGATCACCTCGAGCAGCTCGCGGTCAGCCTCGATTCGAGCGCCGCCGAGACCGCTGCCGGAGAGAGGCCCAACGCCCTCCTCGCCGGGCGACAACTGGCCACGCTCAACGCCGTCGGGCTCAAGCTTCTCGAGATTCAGGGGCAGGCCCAGGGTGCCCAGAGCTCCACCGGGATGTCCGAGTTGATGGCCGCCCTGGGGGAGCTGGCGGCCCAGCAACAGGGGGTGAACCAAGACACGAGAATGGGGGAAGGCGGGATGCCCATTCCGATGCCCGGCGGTTTGAACCTGATGCAGTTGGCGGCCAGGCAGGCGGCGATCCGGCAGGGAATCGAGGGGTTGGCCCAACGTTACGGGGAGATCGAGGGCATGCTGGGCGACCTGGGTGAGATGGCTTCCCAGGCGCGGGGGATCGAGGAACTCCTGCGGGAGGGGAGTCTGGGCGAACCCACGAGGCAGAAACAGCAGCAACTCCTGCGGCGGATGCTCGACGCCCAGCGCTCACTGAACGAGGAGGAGCTTTCGCGGCGGCGCGAGGCTCAGCAGGCGCGGCCCTACCGCGTCCAGTCGCCGCCCCCTCTCGAGGTGGAACGGCCGGAGGAGGTCGGGGAGTTGCGTCCCGCCGAGTCGCGCATCGAGATCGAGATGTTCCCGCCGGAGTACCGCCAGGCCATCGAAGAGTATCTGCGCCGACTGGGGGAGTGACGGTGGGTTTGATCGTGGCGCCGCCGGGTGCTTTTTTTATTGCCCCTCACCCGGACCCGTACCTCACAGGTTGTGATGATGTAGGGGCGGGTCTTTAGACCCGCCCGCCGGTTTATCCCCCCGCCGTTCATCTGAATGTAGGGCAGGGTCTTTAGTCCCCGCCGTTTTATTAAGGTAGCCCTCACCCTAGCCCTCTCCCACGGGGAGAGGGGAAATAAGGAACCCCTCACCCCGACCGCTCAGGCGTTGACCAGCCCGACGATCCAGAGCGCCCAGAATAACAGGAGCAGTCCACCCCAGAATAACGCCTTGGGGCCGATGAACTTGATGTCCGGCGTCACCGCCCGGCGCAGAAATCCGAAGGCGCAGCCGATCCAGCCAAGAAATCCGATCACTACGGCCGCCGACCAGAGGTTCATGGTTCACTCCGAGTTGGTGCAGTCTTGTTCCCAGCGATGCGTTCTACGAATCCATATCTTCCTTTGAGGTTGATGATACCAGGTTATCGAGGGGACAAGAGTCCCCTGGTTCCAAATAGAAGCCCGACTCGGGCGAGAATCGGCGGCATTCCAGGTCCTTGGATTGGGGCGGGTCGGAGAAATCCCACTCACCGCGGATCTGAACCGGGGTTCCGATTTCGGCCCATTCAAATAACCAGCGGGCGGGGCTCCTGTTCCCCAAGCTTTCCAAAACGACATGCCCCAGGCGGATACACCGGTGGGAGGCGGGGCGGCCCAGGGTCTCGAAGGGTTCCCGGTGCTTCATGTAGAGTGAGGGGACGGCGTGGAAACCATAGCCGTTGATGTCCATGTAGTAGGGCAGCCCCCACCACCGCTTCTCGCCGTCCTCGTAGAAGTCGCGGGAGACCGCGTAGGGGATTTTGAATTGGATCTCGTAGTCGCCGGGCGGTGTCGGGGTGCCCTCGACGCCGGTGGAGATGACGAAGTAGGCAACCACCTTGCGATCCTCGATGCACCAGGTCCTCTGCCGGGCCATCCGGTCGAGCCGGGTCCGTGGTTTACGGTTCCGGCCGGGGGATCGGCGCGGATCCGGTCCTGTCGGTTTAGCGCTCAAGACCTAACCCCCCCGCGCCCCGGCGAAGCTCGCCATCAGTTCCTCGGCGACCTCTTCTGAAACGCCCGCAAAATCGTCATCGGCAAAGAGCACCAGAAGCAGGTTCTCCGATACGGTCCAGCGCAGGGGCAGGTTGACCTTCTCCTCCCAAAGCTCACCGGCCCTCCGGGCTGTCTCCTGGTCGTCGTAGGTCCAGAACAGAAGGTCAACCCCGACCACGTCGCAGCGCAACGCCCTTCCTCCGTTGGCGCCGTACTGGTTGGGGTCGGGGTTGGCGATCGGGATCAGAGGATAGGACGAACCTTTCAGCCGCTTCTCGATGCGATCCAGACTGCTCAGTGGATACTGCATCGGCTCGACCGGCCAGGTCGAGTCCTGGTAGGTCCGGGGCTGCTCGTCGGTGGAGATTTGCGGTTCTTCCCGCAGACAGCCGGGAAAAATCGAGCCGAGGATGGTTGCGGATGCTACCATGTACAGCACCTTTCGAGAACCGCAAAGACCGGCCACGATATTCCCTACCGTGGCTGATCCGAGTCTCTTTCTGGGGCTGGTTTCCGGTCGGTTCATACCCGGAAAAGTTCCTAGAAGTCCTCCAGGCTGGGAACCAGGAGGATGGGTATGTTGGTCAGCCGCGAGAGCTCGGTTATAACCTCGTCCGGGGCGCTGTCGTCGGGCCCGAGGCCGAGGGTGATGATGTCGGCCTCCTCCTCCTTGGCGACCTGGGCGATCACCTGGGGGGCGCGACCGATTCGCAGAAGGGTGCGGACGTTTATCTTGGCCCCCTTGACGTCGTAGAGGGAGAGGGCCCAATCACCGTCCTGCCACCTACTCTCGTCCTCGATGACGTGCAGCACCAGAAGCTCGGCGCCGAGATGCTCGGCCACGTGGATGATGTAGGCGCCTTTGTGTCGCGCGGGTACGCTACCCGAGGTGGTGGCCAAAATCCTTATACGACGACCGCCCTTGCGTCCGAAGATCCCAAGGATTCCCTTTTTCAAAGACCCTCTCCTTGGCGTTGGGGTGGTTTGGGAACGGACCACGCCGGATACCGGGTAGGATTATAGCTCAGGCGCCGCCTTTGGAACAAGGGGTTTAAACCCCTTGTCTCTGCTTGACACCGGTTGGGCTCCGGGTTAAGCTTTGATCGTGGTACAGGGCTGGCTCATCCGCTTTTGGTCTTTGGCTACACTGTCTGTGGCGGCGCTCGGGGCCCTTTTGGGGCTCCTTCCCTTCACCACGGTCGCCGGGGTGGTGCTGCTGGCCGTCTCCCTGGTTTCCGGTGTCGTATTACTACTGACGGGATGGAAGCGCTTCGGGGACTCCTGGCCCCGGGCAGCGCGCCGAAATAGCTGGTGGACCGTTTCTCTGGGAGTGTTTTCCCTGGTATTGACCCTGACGCTGATCGGGGCCTTCGGCAGTTGCGAGCGGGAGATTGAGAGCACCGCCGAGGAGGCGCGGAGCCGAGAGCTGATCGAGGAGTAGGGGATAGTTTTTGTGACACGGGCCGATTTCGATGCCAGGGTCCTTGGAACGGCCGCCCTCGCCGCGGCGCTGTTGGGTTTCATCGTGGCTGCCAACTACCTGGTACCGGTCTTCTTCACCGTTTACCTCGAGCCCTGGTTCTGGCCTACCCTGGCCGCCCTGGTTACCCTTCTGGCCTTCATTCGGTTACTGGGTCTCGCCCGGCGGGGGGGCGAGGGCGAACCTCTCCGGGCGGCGCTCAAAGGGATGGTCTTCCTGGGGCCGCAGCGCTCCTCTCTGCCCGCCGTGGTCTGGACGGTCTGGTTGGCGACCCTGGTGGTGAGCTTTCGCGGTCTCGGCACCCTCTCGGTTTGGCCCGGCGCCGCGTTATCCCTTGAAACAGAGGCCCTGAAACGTGTAGTTCAGATCCGCCTTATCCTCCCCTTTATCCTCTGGCCGATACTCTCCCTGGGCCTGGGTATCGCCGCCCTGCTGACCGCCCTCCGGAGACGACGTTTCCTTGTTCTTGCCGTAGCCGCCGTGGTAGTTTCCCTCTTTTTTATCGCCGGGGATATCCTCCTGCGCTCGGTGGCAAGCCGGGTGAACGAGAGCTCGGAAGAGATGATCGAGGAAGAGATTCAACGGATGATCGAGGAGGCGAAAGCACAATGACGCAATCCATTGACAGTTAATCTATTCTGCATTAAAATAGCTTCCTAGATTACCGTGTGTAACCGGTTTCTCGGGACCGGACGGGGCTGGGAAAGGCCTGGTCAGCTTGATTTTGCTCCGAATCCAACGGGGACCGTGAAGAAGCTCAGCATTTTCGTCGCCAAAGGCGGTACCGGCAAGACGACCACCGCGGTGAACCTGGGCGCCGGTTTGGCCGAGCGTGGGAAACGGGTGGTGCTGGTAGACGCCGATCCCCAGGGCTGCATATCGTCCTACTTCAACATCGAGCCCACCGGTGGGTTGGCCGAGCTTCTCCTCGGCGAGCAGATCAAGCTGGTTCGGTTACGGAACAACTTCGTGGTGATGACCTCGGGCGGGACCCGTCTCTGGGATGTATCGGGGAAGCTGAGCCAGTTATCCGATCGTTACAGGCAGGTCGGTAAGGCCTTCGTCCGGCTGCGCGATTGCGACTACATCATCTTCGACTGCGCCCCCAGTTTCGATGTGCTGACCTACAACGTCTTGAACTACGCCGATAATGTGCTGATCCCGATCTCGATGGATTACCTCTCCGCGTTGTCGGCGGTGGATACGGTCAACGCGATCCGTAACTTCAAGGGGTCGGGGAATTGCAGCGTCCTTGGGATCCTGCCCACATTCTACGACAAGCGCACCCGGATGTCCCGGATCATCCTGAGGATGATCAAGGACCACTTCGGTAAGTTGGTAACCGAAACCATCATCCGGACCAACACCCAGATCAACGAGGCCCCGAGCTCCGGCTCCACCATCTTCGAGCACGCTCCCTACTCCTACGGCGCCGCCGATTACCTGAACCTCGTTGATGAGATGGAAACGAGGTTGTAGGGGGCGTTGTTCGATGATAGTTTCAGATTGACGGAGGGTGAGAAGTTCAGTTTGACAACCTTACGCCCGCCGGTGTCCGTGGGTAACGGGCTGGGATGACGCGTCGCCTCCGGTTGTGGGGGTATGAATTTTGCTGTTCACATGGGACCCAAAACTTGGTAACCTTAAACGCGCGCGAATTTAGGCCGAGAGGGGTAATTTAAAGGGTGGTTGGGAGGAAGCGGGTGAGCATAGGCATCGGAGCATTGGTTTTGTAATGGTCGGTAAACGTCCGGCGTCAGCAGCTTGAGGAGGTTAGATGGCGGGTAACAAGGCCAGGAACGGGAGCTCCATCCTGGAGATGATCCTGTTGAAGCGGCGTATGCATTGGTCGGAACGCGGCTTCAGCATAATCTTCTCCTGGGTCATAATCTTGCTCATTGTAGCAGGTGGGTTCTTCACCTCACAGATCATCGGCTTCTTTGAGCGCTACGGGATTTATCTCGATCTGGGTATGGTGGTATTCTGGATACTCGCTTTTCCATTTATCGCCAATATATTCGTTGTCCGCCTCTCTCAGCCCTTCTACGCCGTGACCGACACCCGGGTGGTAATAACGAAGCCCTACTCGAAGGACGTGGCCATGGCCCTCCCCTTAAAGGACATCGTTCGGGCGGAGATCGTCTCGACGCGCGGGGATTCGGGTAGCATAAACATCTACACAAACGTGAACAGCGGTAACCGGCTGCTGATCACGAAGGAGGGGGAGTTCGGCGTCGCTTCGATGAGTCACGTAGCCAAGCCGGATAACTTCGTTAACACGATCAACGCCGCCCGGAGCAGCCTGAGCAAGGGCGGCGAGTAGGGGTAACAAGGGGTTAACAAGGGGCTTATGTCCCTTGCCTTAAGAGCCCGGGGTAGCGCATGGGGAGTATCGAGTGTTCTGCCTGCGGTCGGACGATCTCATCGGACGCCACAAGCTGTAAGTACTGCGGTGAGCCGGTGAAGGCGACGTCGGTCGTTGACTCCACCCTGAGCAAGACCGTCGTCTGCCCCCAGTGCGAGCATAGCATTAAGGCCGGGTTGGATGTGTGCCCCCATTGCGGCTTCGCGCGGAAGGTCTCGAAGAAGAAGGCGGCCCCCCAGGTAAAGCGGAAGTCAACGCAGGCGAAGAGCCCACCCCAGGTGATCGTCCCCCGAAAGAAGACGGCCAAGACGGCACCGGCCTCCAAGAAGCAAGCCGCGCCCCCGCCGGTCGCAAAGTCCCGCATTTCAACTCGGGAGCCCCGGACCCGGACCCCCGAGCCTCCGACAAAAAGTGATCAGGAGCGTATAGATACTACCAGGCGCGCACCGGCCACCTCCGAGGTCCCGTCGCCTCCGGGTCTGGACGACAGCTACCTGCCGGAACGTCCCGATGGTCTGCCCGCCAGCGACATCCACGTCTTCCTGCGTGGTCTCCAGCTTGCCGTCAAGCCGATGGACTACCCCACCCTCATTACCAACATCCGCTCCTACAAGATCAAGCTCAACGATTTTATCTACAACGAGGTGCAGAAGAACTGGCGGACCATAGCCGACCTGTTCAACCTGCCCGAGATCGAGTAGGATGGCGGTTTAAGCGGTTAGCGTCAGCGCCCCCGGTCGTCAATAAAGGACCGATCTTCACCATCGGCACCGGGCTCGGCCCGGTTTTTCAGATGACCCTCTTCCCTTTCAAGACCCCGCAGCGTTTGGCGGTGTTTCTCGCCGTTTTAGCCGTCTGCCTCTTCGCGGCGGTGCACCTCGTCGTCCGCTGGCTTTGGCCGGCAACGGATGAGGCGCGGAGGCTGCGGGAGGATCTGGACGCGGTGGGAATCGAACTGCGCTGGGAGACCACCGAGCGCGACGTGGGGCTGAACCTGGTGCTCGGGGGCGTGGAGGTAGCCGGATTGCCGGTGGGGAGGATGATCCTGGGGGGTGATCTTGTCGCCCTGCGGGGGGTGAGGTTCGGGGCCGGCGATCTTGGGCTTCTTCCGGAAATTCTTGAATCGTTGGCCAGGGACCGCTTGGTGCTCGAGGGTACCCTCGGCATCGGTTACGGCCTCGATCTTGACGGCAGGTGGAGGGGATGGATCGTGAACGGCGGCCTCTGTCTCGCCGGGGAGGCCGCTCTTGGCCGCCAGGGACGCCGACTCGAGGTTGAATCCTCGTTCCACCTTGCCGAAGGGGCGGTATATCTCGTACTCGAATCGGAGACGAGCCTGATGGTCGGGCGGCTCGCTCCAGGCATCTTCCTCTTCTTCCCCCGGCTGGAGGCGACCGAGCTTACCGGTCTCTGGGGCGGCGATCCACTTCAGGCGAGGGGACCGGTCTGCGGCCTGGGCTGGCCCGACGAGGATCGCTGGCTTGTGTGGAGCTCCGGTGTCAACCTCCGACGGCGCGGGGCACCCGAGGAGTTCTCCACCGGCCCCTTTTTCTTCTCCCTGGGTGACGGGGGCTGGACCGCTTGGCTGGCGGGGTTGGGTGTGGGTCTCGGAACGGACGGTGAGCTGGTCGAACTGGCCCTGCACGCCGAGCTGGACGTCGGTCATCTGGCACGCTCCATACTGCCCCTGGGCAGCACGGGGGCCGGTCGGGTGGAGTGCGAGGTTCTCCTGGATCGTTTCCGCGGCCCAAACCTCTCCCTTACCGCCGATTCTGTTTCCCTCACCCTGCCCAACGGGATGAGCCTCTCCCTCGAGGGAGAGCTGGGATTTCGGAACGGCGTTCCCCGGGCCGACTGCCGGTTCGATACGGGAGGCGGTTGGCTCGACTACCGTCTCACCGAGGGTGGGAGGGGGATTCTCACCGGGAAGGGTATCGAGTTGAGCACCGCTTGGTTGGGCGGGCTGCTGTTGCGGGATACGATCTCCCCGATTGGGGGGCACCTCGGTCCCCTGGTTGATCCCGCTTCTCTGGTGGTGGAGCTGACAGGGAGCCGCTGGGTGGATGAGCCGCTCGGGGATGTGGGCGGCGTGATCGAACGCGGTGTAGACGGCTGGACCGCGGAGCTGACGCTGACGCGGGACGGCGGCCGGGCGGACTGCAACTGGTGGTTCGACACCCTCGGTAACCACCGGATCAGCGCACGTCTTCACGATCTCCCCCTCGAGCTTGTTCGCATCCTCGGAGCCGGTGAGGCGGGGGTGGACCCCACCGCCGGTCGGGTCGAGGGTACGGTGGAGTTGACCCTTCTGGGCGATGGACTGGATTCGCTAAAGCTAAATCTGCTTGCGACCGGCATCGAGGCAACCCTGCCCCCCTTTCTGGCCTCTCTCTGGCGCTGGGCGGATACCGGTGTCGAACCGCCCCGGCTCCGGGGGGCGGAGCTGGAGTTGGCCTGGAGTGTCCGCGGTGGAGAACCGGGTGAGATGTCTATCCGCTTGACCTCAGCGGACCTACGTGTTATTTTAAACGCCAGCAGCCGGGCCGCCTGGTCGGGCGCACTGGATCTTTCCGGCCGTCTCGAGGTACCGTCCCGGCTGGCCCGGCGGATGTCCGAACGCGGAGTCCTGGTTTTCCGTACACCCTCCGGTTGGGGCGCGGTACCCTTCCACCTTGGCGGAACCTGGGCCGACCCCCAACCTCGTTTGGATCTGATCCAATCCCGGCTCCTGGCCGCCTCGGAGCCGCCGCCGGGAACGGTGGGTTGGTAGAACGGGGCTTCTTTCCGGGCCTTTAAACCTCGTTTTTTACTGGTTATGGTGGACCGATGAACCTCGCTTTTCCCCATGTCCTTTCAGGATAAAACCCCCAGCGCCGCGCGTAAGGGCGTGAATCTGGCACCGATCCTGGCCGAGGCGATAGGCATCGCCCGGGAAGCCGGGGCGCTCTTGCGTGATCTCTTCGATAAGCCCCGCAAGGTGAGCTACAAGGGGAAGGTTGACCTCGTCACCGACGCCGATCGTGCCTCCGAGGAGCTGATCCTGCGACGGATCACCGACACGTTTCCCGACCACGGGGTCCTGGCCGAGGAGTCCGCCGGGGGACGGGTGCCCAGGCCCGATCCTATGCCCGACTATCTCTGGGTGGTTGACCCCCTCGATGGTACGACGAACTACGCCCACGGCCTGCCGATCTACACGGTTTCGATCGGCCTTATGGTACACGGGGTGCCGACCCTCGGGGTGGTGTACGATCCGACCCGCGATGAGCTCTACCACGGGGGCGTGGGGCTGGGCGCCTACTTAAACGATAGCCCGATCCGGGTCAGCGCCGAGGCCGACCTCGAGCGATCCATCCTGGCCACCGGCTTCCCGTACGACCTGAGGGTTTCTGTGGACAACAACCTGGACAACTTCACCCGCTTCAGCTACGCTTCCCAGGCGATTCGGCGCTTGGGCTCGGCCTCTCTCGATCTCTGTTACGTGGCCTGCGGTCGGCTCGACGGCTTCTGGGAGCTTAAGCTCCACCCGTGGGACACCGCCGCGGCGGCCGCCTTTCTTCCGGCGGCGGGCGGGCGGATCACCGATTATGCCCAGAACCCCTTCGACATATTCGGTCTGGAGACCGTGGCCACGAACGGCCTGATCCACGGGCAAATGATCCGGATCATCGCCTCGTAAAAAGTAGGGATAATCATCCGGCTGGAACTGCGGTGCGAGACCAGCTTTAGTTTGTGTGAGTGAACAGCGTACCGCCACCGGATGGGTATTCAACGCGGCTGAAAGCACGAAGATTGACGGGCGGGTCGGGCGCCCGGCGCGTACCGACGTTCCCACGACAACCGAGGCGGTGGCACAGGTTTTTGCACGAGGGAGCCTGGAAACCTTATTCGAGGTCCATTTGCGCAAAAACTGTGCCACCGCCGGCGCGGGATGTGCGGGTTCGCCCGAACCAGATGACGGCTACAGTCGCCTCTCACGGCGGATTCAAACGCAATCTACGTCCATTTATCGGAGAATGGGGTTCAGGTTTAATCACCAAAGCAAACAAAACACCCGTAAATACCTCGGAAGCATACACTGGTTCATGGACGGGTGATGATCCCAATTATTAAGGGGGTAACGATGCGGGGGACGGGGAAGGTTCCGCTTTTGCTGTGCTGGGTTGTGTTTCTCCTTGTATCCTGTGGCGGGGAGGAGGAGCCGCCGGCCGACGAGCTTCTCGATCTTACCGGAACCAATGGCGGTGTGGTCGAAACCCTCCCCGAGGTGCCCACCGACGAGCGCTACGCCGAGGTGGCCGAGGGGCCGTTAAACCTGCGCGAGGGGCCGACCACCGAATCGGCGATCATCATCCAGTTACCCGCCCGGGCCCGGGTGGAGATCCTGAGCGAGGGACACGAGGAGACCATCGGGGAGGACACCGACCGCTGGTACGAGGTGCGCACCACCGATGGTGGGCGGGGCTATGTTTTCGGCGCGTTCCTGGAACTCGATGTCCCTGCGCCGGGCGATGGGACGCCCGTCCCACCACCCACCCTGGAGCTGCCGGGACCCTCGGCCGCGGTCCCCGAGGACCTGGACCCCGTCGAGCTGCTTGGCATCTCCGAGGAGTTGGAGGCGGTGGGCCGGAGGGTGGAGGCCGCCGACTATCTGGCCGCGGCGCTCGCGGGAACCCCGGAGAATGTCGGGGGCTACTTCCATCTGAGCGAGCTCTACTTCGAGCTGGAGCGCTACGACGACGCGGCGATCGCCCTGGAGAACTACACCCAGCACCAGCCCGAGAGCTTTTGGGGACACAACAACCTGGGCCTGGCCTACATCCGTTCTCATAACTACCCCCGGGCTGTCGCCGTGCTGGAGCGGGCCGTGCAGCTGGACCCTGAAGGCCGTACCGGTGAGGGGATAAGGAGCGCCCTGCGACTGGCCTACCGCAATCTGATCGCCGCGTACGAGGCCAACCGGGACTCTCAAGGGGCGGAGCGGGCGCGCCAGCGTATGGACGCACTGTAGCATGTCCAACCTCAGCGAGCGTTTCGCTTCCCTGCCCCGCTTCCGCTGCGAGGATGACCTCTCCGCGGGGTTGCGCGTCGAACTCACCGGTGAGGAAGCACGCCACGCGCTCAGGGTGCGGCGTATGCGCCCCGGCGACCCCCTGGCGCTCATCAACGGTCGCGGTACCACCGCCCGGGGGACCATCGTCCACCTGACCACCCACGGGGTTCTCGTCGAACTCGAGGAAACGGCGGAGAGACTGGGCGAGCTTGCCGTCAAGATCGTTCTCTACCAGGCCCTGGTCAAGCACCGCCGCTTCGAGAGCGCACTCGTGATGACGGTGGAGTTGGGGGTGGCCGCCATCATCCCCCTGATTTCCGAACGCAGCGTGACGCGACCGAACCGGGAGCGTCTCCCGGAGTACTTGTCGCGCTGGCACCGCATCGCCTGGGAGGAGACGAAGCTTTCCGAGCGCAGCGTGGTCCCGGTGGTGGGAGCTCCGGTGGATCTTACCGTGGCGGCCAACTGTAGCGCCTGCGATTACAAGGTGATCCTCAGCCCGCACCGCGGCGCCCCCGCCCTGGACCGGCTCGTGGAGAACCTGGGCGTCCGAGAGGGGGAGCGGATCGCTCTCATCGTCGGCCCCGAGGGGGACTTCACCGACGCCGAGATGGACTACGCTCTGACCAAGGGCTGTCTGGAGGCCAGTTTGGGCAACCGGCTCCTACGCAGCGAGGTGGCCGGTGTGGCCGCCGTGGTGGCGACCCTTTCCGGCCTGGGCGCCCTGGAGGAGCTTCAACGGTAAACACCGGTATCGGGGAGTTGGCCCT
>DAOVLG010000293.1 GCA_030631385.1 Candidatus Coatesiibacteriota bacterium
AATGCAGGCCGCGGATGAAGAGGTTGCTCAACAGGTTGAAGACCGCGGCCAGGAAGGGGACCAGCGCCAGCCAGGCCATGCGTCTGCCCTTCCAGCCCTTCACCAGGCGCCCGTGGAGGTAGAGGGCCAGGATCAGCCAGACAACCAGGCCCAGCGTCTCCTTGGGGTCCCAGCTCCACCAGGTGCCCCAGGCCTCCTCGGCCCAGATCATCCCCGCCACGAGCCCGCCGGCGGTGTAGAAGGGGAAGGCGGCCAACAGACTCCGGTGCGTACGCTCCTCGAGGATTGTGGCGCCGGGCAGGCGGCCCGGGAAATCGGGGCTCTTCCGGGAGGACTTCACGAGGTACAGAATGGCGAAGAGGAAACCCAGGCCCAGAAAGCCCTCGCCTATGGCCACCAGACCTACGTGGATGGTCATCCAGAAGGATTTCAACGCCGGCATGAGCTGCTGAACGATCCGGGTATCGGTAATGGAAGTCAGCGCCAGCATTCCGAAGACCAGAGCCATGACCCCGAGGCCGGTGTAATGGGCGTCCCGGCGCAGGGCGTAGAAAAGAAACGTCCCCACGACACACCAGGACAACAGGGCCATGAACTCGAACATCCCCGAGGTGGGCGAGTGACCGGAGAGGAACCAACGGAGAGCCAAGAAGATCGTGTGCGCCACGAAACCGAGCCCCGCCGCGCCGATGCCCAGCCAGGCGATCCTGGCCCGCTTGAGGATCAGGGCCAGCAGAAAGAGCAGAGCGGCGAAGGCATAGGCGTAATGGGCCCAGCGGAAGATGGGGAGCCGGTGATAGGTTGCGTAGACCTTTCGGTATTCCTCGCCGGGGTAGCCGTTCCGCCAGGAGTTGGCCGCGATCAACCGCACCACGAAAGCGTCGAGTGCGTCCTGGGTGAGCCGAGGGTCACCGGTGCGCGCCGCCGCGGTGAGCTCCCCGGCCAGACCGTACAGGGCGGCCTGGTCCTCCAGGTTACCCTGGGTTATGTCCACCGCCCTCTCGAGAGCCGGGTCCTCCGAGGCGACGGCCCCCTCGAGGGAGGCCCGGGAGGCGTCGAGGAGAACGGCATCCGCGCCGCTCTCGAGGTTGAACCAGACGTAGTCGTGGGCCGAGGTCGGGGCGAGCCAGTAGAGCTGCACCAGCGTGGCCGATTCGGCCAGCCCGCCGATCCGCTTTCGCAGCTTGCGCAGGTAGCCGCGGAGGGCGTAATCGGTGGAGATCAAAGCGAGTTCCTCCAGCCCATCGAGGACCCCCTGGGCCTCCACCGGACTCACGAAACCCTCGATACCGAGGAGACCGGCCAATTTTCCAAGTTCCACGGTTTCATCGTCGAGCCCCTCGAGGGGGTGCAGGTAGAACACCGGCTCGGAGTCGGCGCCGCCGGTCAGGTACCAGAGGGCCAGGTGCATCTCGCTAAAATCGGCCGCGGGGTGGTCCGGGGTCCGCCCCTGGAGGAGTAGCTCCTCGATGTATTGTGAAAAGGAGAGGAAGACCTCCTCGTTTCCGGTGGCCTTGATGCCGAGCTCCTCCAGCTCCACGGGCGGAACCACCTCAAGCCAGAGGCGGGGGCTGTTGGCGCCCCGATCCCGTTCTGGCAGCCGGGGGGTATCCACGCCCACGGGGGACATGGCGGACACGGAGGCGACCGGGAGGAGAAGGAGGAGCAGCCGTATCACCACAGATCACCCCCCTCCGGGGAGAGGATCCGGCGCAGACCGCTCTCGGGTAGACGGCGGGTTTTTAACGCCACCGTCCCATCCTCCAGGCGCAGCCAGACGCGCTGCCAGGGTACGGCGAAGACCAGGCAGCCGCCCAAGACCACGAGCACCGCCCCGGCCCAGAAGAAACCCAGCCCCGGGTCGCGTTTGACCTCGAGCCCCGTGATCGGTTCCGCCTCCGCGTTCAGGTAACCGACCGCGTCGGAACCCAGCGGAAGGATATTCTCCCCGCCGGCCGAAACCGGCGCCTCGAGGATAAGCTCCTCCCCGGGCGTGGTCAACTTCAGACCGTGGGGAGGATCAACCTCGAAGAGGGCGGGGTCGCCGTCGGGCAGACGGAACCAGGTCCCTGCGAGCCCCTCGGCGGGATCTCCGGGAAAGAGCCTGTACGCCTGAACGCCCCGGGGAAGCACGGGCTCGGGATTACGGCTCCAGCGAACGCTCCCGAGCTCGATTCCTACACCGGCGGCGGCCAGCTTCGGGTCCAGGAAGTCGGGGTGCAGCCGGTAAACCAGGGCGTTCTCCACCACCGGCGCGCCCTCGAGGTAAAGGTCCAGACGCATCGCCGGGTTGGGCTCGGGGTTGGTGTTCAGGTCCACCCCCGGCTCCGACCCGAGCTGGTGGTTCGGATAGTACCCCAGCACCAGCACGGACCAGGGCGAGCCGGGATAGGGGGACGGCTCGTCGTAAAGGCCCAGCTCGACATAACCGGCCGCCTCCCCCGCGAGCTCCCCGCCAATGGGCCTCAGGCGAAGCTCCACCGATTCGATCACGAGGGGGGCGCCCTCGAAGGCCAACCGTCTCTCTACGTAGGAAGAGATCTCCCCGCGCGAGCCGATCAGGAGCAGCGCCGGCTCCACCTCGTCCACGAAGGTCTGGTAAAAGGATAGACCGCCCCGGCTGTACGGCGCGTTGACCTCGATGCGCGGGCTCTCCAGACCCTCCGGGCCGTGGACCGAAAGCTCGGTGTAGTACGTCAGCACCCGGCCGGAGTTGGGGTCCACGACGGTGTCGAAGCCGGTGGCGGTGACCTCGAGCTCGGAACCCAACCTCGGAGGCAGGAGCTGTCCCTGGTTCTCGAAGAGCACCAGATAGGCGCTCTCGCCGGCGACGAGCTTTACCAGTCCGGCTATGAGGAGGAGGACGATCCCCAGGTGCAACGCCGGGGAGGCCCACCGGGCCCAACCCCCGCGGCTGGCGTAGATGGCTCCCCCGTCCAGGTCAGCCACGCGCCACCCATCCCGTTTCAGCCGGCCCTGGATCCCGAGGAGGAACCGCTTTGGCTCACCGGGAAGCTTCAGGGTTCGCTGGGCGGCGAAGTCGCGGCCGACGCCGCTCCTCGATTTCCACGCGGTACGCAACCGGTTGACCGCGCAGGCGAAGAGGGAGAGGGCCGCCCAGACCTCAAGAGCGATGAAATAGGGGGTGTGGAAGACATCATCGGCGCCGAGGGCGAAGATGAACCGGCCGCCGCCCTCCCCGTAGAGGGTCTCG
>DAOVLG010000212.1 GCA_030631385.1 Candidatus Coatesiibacteriota bacterium
AAGAGGGCTTTTTGTGAATTTGATAATCATTTCCCGCGAGCGATGCTTTATTTCACCATTGAAAACAGGTAGTAGGGCGGGGTTTCCTAACCCCGCCGCCGCTTTGCGTATATTATGCCTTTTTCGGCGGGGATTGGATCCCCGCCCTACCTCTTTCTTAGTGGAGTTCGGTTGGTCCAGATAAGGGTAGTGATCTTAAAAAATTAGAACAGTGCAAAAGGCACGATCCGGCTGGAAAAGCTGCTGAACCAGGGCCAGTCACCGCTACCCACCCTTCGAGCTTACTCCCCAACCTGCCTTCAAGCCGGCTCGTAGACCTTCGTACCGCTCGTCCAGCCCTCCCGCCACTCGATCCGACGTACGACGATTCGCAAGAGGCAGAACTCCTCGGAGTCGGGGCCGTCTGGGAAGTGCTCCTTGAGATCGAAGCCGGCCAGATTCCACACCCTCCCCTTTGCCGAGGTGTCTTCGATTACCATCGCTTCGCCCTCCACGACGGCCGCCGAGTCCCCTCGGGGCTGCTCCACGAAGGCCAGACAGACCTTGGGGTTGTCCTCGATCTGCCGCACCTTGCGCGAGGAACGGTAGGTCGTAATCCAGATCGAGAGGTCGTCCTCGACGATGGGCGAAACCGGGCGGATCCTCGGATGGTCGCCGTCACAGGTGGCGAGGTAGGCGTGGAGGCAGCACCTCCGCATTATCTCCACGATCTTCTCCACGTCCGCTACCGCCATACTCAACCTCCCCACCTATCTAACTAAAGGACGAGCCGCGCGACCCCCCTCCCGAAAGGGACCTAAATGATTCCCATGGCCCGCCCCGCCTTCTCGAAGGCCGTGAGGGCCCGGTCAATCTGCTCGTCCTTGTGTGCGGCGGTGAGACTGATCCGGATCAGGGCACCGCCGGGGGGCACCGCCGGGCTGATCACCGGGTTGATGAAAACGCCTTCTTCCTGCAAAAGCATCGTCATCTTGAAGGCGGTCAGGTCCTCGCCGACCACCACCGGGATGACCGGGGTCTCGGAGCCGTAGGTGTCGAAACCGAGTGAATCGAGAGCCCCCTTCATCCGTCGGGTGTTGTGCCAGAGCTTGTCTATCAGTTCCGGTTGTTCGAGCATGATGCTCAGCGCCTCCAGGGCCGCCGCCGCCGCCGAGGCGGGGATGCTCGCCGAGAAGATGAGCGACCGGCTCACGTGCTGGATGTAATCGAGCACCACCTCGTCCCCGGCCACGAAGCCGCCGATGGAGCCCAGGGTCTTGGAGAAGGTGCCCATGATCAGGTCCACCCTCTCGGTCAGGCCGAAGTGGACCGTGCACCCCTCGCCCCGGGGGCCCATCACGCCGATGGCGTGGGCCTCGTCCACCATCACCGCCGCCTTGTACCTCTCCGCCAGCTCCACGATCTGGGGCAACGGGGCGATGTGACCCTCCATACTGAAGATGCCGTCCACGACGATCAGCTTGCCCTTGGGCGGCGGGATCCAGAACAGGCGCTCCTCGAGGTGCTTCATGTCCATGTGGCGGAACTTCAGGATCTTCCCGAAGGCGAGGCGGGCGCCCTCGACGATCGAGGCGTGATCCAGACTGTCAATGACGACGAACTCGCCCCGCCCCACCAGGCTGGAGATGACGCCCAGGTTGGTCAAGAAACCGGTTGAGAAGATGAGAGCCTTGGGCTTCTTGACCAGCTTCGCCAGCTCCTCCTCCAGCTCGAGGTGGATGTCCAGGGTGCCGTTCAAGAACCGGGAGCCGGCGCAGGAGGTACCGTAGGTGTCCATGGCCCGTTTGGCCGCCTCGATCACCCGAGGGTGGTGGTTGAGCCCCAGGTAGGAGTTGGAGCCCAGCATCAGTACCGTCTTACCGCCCATCTTCACCTCGGGCCCGACGGAGCTCAAGGGGCGGAAGTAGGGGTAGAGCCCCATCTCGCGGGTTTCGTTCGCCCGGGTGAACTGGATGCACTTCTTCAGGATCGCCTTTTCGTCCATCGTTGGCTCCAGCGACATCAGTAAAAACGTATCTTGTTTATCTTAGCATAAAAGCGGCGTGTGGGTACCGGTAACAAGCAGTCTTCAGCACACCGCCCGGGGATTCGCCCCGTCATCGTGTGAATAGAATGCGCCTCGGATGTGGATGCAATTAACAGAGCCTACAGAGCTAAGGGGTATAAACGGTTCGCGGAGCTGGGCCCGTGCACCGCGAGGAGGAGTTTAATTCACATCATCTCCGCGAGCGCAATTAAGCTGAAACTATCCAAACGCGCTGAATTACCTAAAAAAGCATACTTCAATCTGGTTCATATTCATAAACGGGTGATGATCCCAACAAAACAAATTGAAAGGTACTGGATCTTCTATTGACGAATCGGATATTTGAGTATATTATTTGCTGTGCTAGCATTTTATCGTATACAAAACGAAGGGAAGGAGAGGTTATGAAAAAGTGTATCTTCCTTGTGGGTATCTCCGTCCTGGCGGCCTTCGCCGCGAACGCCGCGCTCTCGCCCGCCGAGGGGCCTCCCGGCGCCTTCGTCATCACGCCGGGGTACGGGTACAACCTGGCGGGCTCGGGGGGCGGATACTACTTCCTCGACACCTCCGAGCCCACAGACCCCATCTTCCGTTACTGGTGGTTTCACCAGTGGGGTTCCCAGGGCTGGGCCGACAACGACGCCTACTGGACGACGACCACCCACTTCGACGTCCGCTTCTGCGGGCTTGACTACCCCTCGGGCTCGACGCTCTACGTGGGCTCCAACGGGCTTTTGGGCTTCATCGAGGAGGGCATGGACGAGCCGATCAACCTGGAGTTGCCCGACCCCACGCCCCCCAACGCCGTCATCGCCGGCTGGTGGGACGATCTCGACGGCACCGAAGGCGGAAACATCTGGATAGACCGGGTGGAGAGGGACGGTGTACAGGCGCTGGCCATCACCTATCAGCCCCAGTACTTCTTCGAAGACACCCCGGATGACCCGATCAAGTTCCAGATCCAGATCTACGAGCAGGAGTACCCGGACGCCAACAACCGGATCGAGTTCCACTACTACGACGTGATCGGTAACTCCTGGCGCGACGCCGGTGCCAGTGCCACCATCGGCCTGGAGAACGCCGACGGTACCGACGCAGCCCTCTACTCCTTCGACCAGGAGGTCCTCTCCAACGTCTTCGGCATCCGCTTCGTTGACCAGATGGTCTACGAGAGCCAGATCGGGTCCTTCGACCTCCTGGCGCCCCCCGACGGCGTGGAGATCACCATCGGCGACCGGGTGATCTTCCGCTGGGAGCGTCCCTCCTACGAGGGCGACGGGGAGCTCACCTTCTACATGCTCTTCGCCGACAACCCCGAGCTCACCGACCCTGTCGAACTCGACGTGGGCTCGGCCACCTTCAAGGAGATCGTCTTCGGCACCTTCGGCCTCGATCCGGGCCTGTGGTACTGGAGCGTGCGCTGCGAAGAGTCCCTCATGGGCAACACCCGCATGGCCGACAGCGTCTGGACCTTCGACCTGGTCGAGGTGATTGACGACACGCCGCCCTGGGTGACGGATCAAAACCCGGCCGACGGGGAGACCGACGTGCCGCGGGGCAGGAACATCGTCTTCCACGTGGTGGACGACATATCCGGCGTGGACACCGGCACCATCGTCTTCACCTGCGAGTCAGCCTCCCGGACGAGCGGCCCGACACTGAGCGTGGGCGGCGCGTTCAACGCCATCATCCCCGGACAGCTCGACATCAACGACTCCGATCCCCTGAACGTCATCTGCACCTTCGACCCCGATCAGCTCCTGCCGAGGGACACCATCATCTGCACCGTGGCCGCTGGACTGGCGGACATGTACGGCAACTCCACCACCCAGGACATCGTGTGGTCCTTCGATGTCAGGGGCGCCGAGGTGGAGGAGAGCTCCTGGGGCGCCATCAAGGCCGTGTTCGAGTAGCCAAACCACAGCCTATAAAAAAGAGCGGGCCACCGGGCCCGCTTTTATGTACCGTTTGAAAGGGAAAGACCGCTGCGAAAGTCGCAATTCCGCGTAGGGGCGGCCCGCAGAGGGGCCGCGCTACATCGGCGAATACACGTAGCGCGGGGCTTCTACGCCCCGCCGCCAGCGCTGGGCGCTGGACCCCGGCCCCGCGATGAGGACTTTTCTCTATTTGATAATCATTTACCGCGAGCGTCACTCCTAAAATACACTAAGACAAGGGGTTTTAACCCCTTGTTCCAACGTAAGGGCCGACCTACATCGCCCCGCCGCTCAAACGTGGCCGCCCTACGTCATGTGATACGGGTTACGCTCGCGGAGATTAAACCTCGAATTCCTTTGATTCTCCCCGCGGAACTCGGGTCCAGCGCCGCGCGCTGGTCCAGCTTCAAGCTGGCGCGGCGGCCTCCAGCCTCTCCACGATCTGACCCACCGTCAGCAGCCTCCCCTCGCTCA
>DAOVLG010000332.1 GCA_030631385.1 Candidatus Coatesiibacteriota bacterium
GGGGCAGGGGTGGAAGATCGGCGGCGACGTCCGGAATCGGGGCGCCGGTACTGACGAGGGAGAAGCGGGCGCTGGACACCGGCTCCGCGGGCACAGCGACCTCGGCGGCGCGGTTGAGCGCCTCGTCGGCGATGACGTGGCGGGAGAGTTCCTCGGTGGAGCTCTGGGCTACTTCGACTGCGGCCAGGTGTTCACTCAGGTAGCCCTCGGGACCGGTCTGTTTCTCGACCGCTTCCACCACCGCCTCGGCGATCCCCTCCCGTTCGAGCCCGGTCTCGGCGGGAGCCGGAGCCTCGTCGGTCCCGTGCGCGGAGGCGAAGGGTGCCTCGATACCCCCCAGCGCGGGTGGCTCGGCCATGTCGTCCAGACCGAAGAGCCCCACCCCCACCGCGAGGATTACCACGGAGGCGGCGATCAGGACCAGCCGCATGTTGGGTCGGCCCGTCCGCGCTCCGCTCCGTTCCCGGAAACGCTCGGTCACCAGATTCGCCAGGCGCGAATGGGCTAGTACGGCCCGTTTAAAGCCGGCCGGGAGCCGGTAGCCGACCGAACCGACGGACTCTTTCAGCGAGCGCAGATCGGCGAGCTCCCGCCGGCACCCGGGACACCCCTCCAGGTGCCTGCGGAGGGCGCTCAGCTCATGCCCGCGCAGCTCGTCATCGAGGTAGGCTGAAAACAGCCTCTTTGCACGCCAGCATCTCATGGTAGTTCAACTTCGTGGCATCGGTGTTTTGGGTTTGAACGAATACGTAAAACCAGTCGGTTCCGTTCCCCTTCCACATTCCATGTGGCAACCTGTCTCATTCCCAATCGCACATTAATGACTCGTTGACGTTTATTGAAAAGCCCCATAACGCCCGCATACTGAAGTCTCATTCCCAATCATTAATGACTCGTTGACGTGCTCAAGCGCAAGGGTCCAATATCCCATCTCCAGTCGCACCATAACGACTCAATCCCTCGCAGTCATTTGACCGCCGTTCCGCTCAAACCTCGCTGCAGAGACACCGTTCCCCAACGGCCCGAAGTAACACCATTCACGTCCCTATTCATCGGGGGACACCTTTTTTCTTTCCCCTCCGCCGGTACTCTCATTTTCTTTCCCTTCCGCCGGTATTCTCATTTTCTTTCCCCTCCGCCGGTACTCTCATTTTCTTTCCCTTCCGCCGGTACTCTCAATCGGGCTTATGGCCGAGGAGCTGGGGCGCCAGGGTGGCCAATCGTTCACGCAGGAGTTTGCGTCCGCGGTGGATACGCGAGCGGACCGTCCCGATCGAACACTCCATCACCTCGGAGATTTCCTCGTAGGTGAGTCCCTCCAGATCACAGAGCGAGACGGCCATGGCGTACTTCCTGGGTAGCCGGCTGATGGCGTCCCGCACGATCCCGGCCACCTCCCTCGATCCTACGGTCCGTTCGGGGTCGGGGTCGTGGCTTTCCAACTGAAAGGGGACCGAGGAGCCGCCGCCCAGGGAGATCGGTTCGTCTATGCTGGTGGTTCTCATCCGGCTCTCGCGGCGCCATGAGTCTATGTAGAGGTTCTTGAGCACGGTGTAGAGCCAGTTTCTCAGGGAGCGGGTGGGATCGAAGTGTCTCAGGGAGCGGTAGAGCTTGAGGAAGGCTTCCTGGGCAAGTTCGTCGGCCCGGTAGCGGTCGCCGGTGAGGACGATGGCGATGTTGTACACCTCATGGGCGTGCTCCTCGACGAATCGTTCGTAGGCCACCCGCTCGCCTGGACTCACTGTCAGCGTGCGCTCCACGTTGTCTCCCTCCGCCTCGGTGGAGTCCTGCTTCCGCCTCGACGTACCCCGACCGGGGTCATCATTCATCTTGCATACGTTGGAGGGGTCTGGCTGGTTCCGGGTAACCGAGGCTGTCCGGTCCGAAGGCCCGGGGCAGGAGCTCGGCCAGAACAACCGATGCCACCGAGCCGTCACTGGCCAAAGTATATACCTTCAGGCCGCCGCCTCCCAGCTCGTGGAGAAACTGACGGCAAGCCCCGCAAGGCCAGGCGCCCCGGGGAGGGGAATCCGCCGGTCCGGCGACGATGGCGCAGGCGACCAGGGGTAGGGCTCCCGCGGCGACCGCGCTCCCCGCGGCGTTGCGCTCGGCACAGAGCGATTCGCCGTAGACCGCGTTCTCCACATTCACCCCGAGGAATACCCGGCCGTCGGCGGAGAGCACCGCCGCCCCCACCCGATAGCCCGAGTAGGGGGCGCGCGCGTGCTCACGGACCTCGACGGCACGGCGGATGAGTTCCTCGGGGCTCATGTCTGGTCCTTTCGTAAGAGCTGGTAACAGACCATTACGCCATCGCGGCGGAGTATCAGTAACCGTCCCCCGCCGTCACAAGCGGGCGGGGCGTCGCACTCACCGCCCAGGTCCACCGCCCAGAGCTTGGATCCGTCGGCCAGGTCGTAGCCCCGAAGACGCCCGAACCAGGTGGGGCAGATCACGGCGTCGCCGACGACCACCGCCCCACCGCCGGGGTAATCGCCCAGCTTGACCTCCCAGAGCTCGGTCATGTCAGTCGCCGAGAGAGCGGTGAGCCGCGCGCCGTCGTGGGCCATTACCACGGTCCCGTCCTTTACCACGGGGAAGCCGACCGGGGGGTGGCCCAGAGCGGTCTGGGCCAGAAGGTCGCCGTCGGCGGGGTCCAGGATCACGAGCTGACCGGAGCGGGCGGCGAGGTAGAGCGCGTCGCCGGTCAGGGTCATTCCTCCGTAGGCTCTCCCCTCCACCCTGACCGACCAGACCCCCTCGCCGGTGCGCCGGTTCAGGGCGCTGACCAC
>DAOVLG010000066.1 GCA_030631385.1 Candidatus Coatesiibacteriota bacterium
GCCGGCGTTGATGCGGGCGATCCACAACCGGCGGAACTGACCCTTGCGTTTCCGGCGGTCGCGGTAGGCATACTGAAGCGCCCTCCGCACGGAGTCCCGGGCGGTGGTTAAAAGCCGGCTCCGGCCGTGCTTGTAACCCTTGGCCATCGCCAGGATCTTCTTCCGGCGGCGTCGGGAGGCGATGTTGTTTTTTACGCGGGCCATAGTAACACCTTTACGAGCCGATCATCCGCTTGATCCGCTTGATGTCTCCCCGGGTGGTCACCAGGGTACCCTGGCTGAGACGGCGTTTGCGATCGGTCGATTTCTTGGTCAGGATGTGGTTGAAGAACGCCCTGCGACGCTTTAACTTACCCTTGGCCGTCAACTTGAAGCGCTTGGCCGCGCCCTTAATCGTTTTCATCTTCGGCACGTGAAAACCTCACCGGTAGATGGGCTAGGACTGGGCCGCCTCTTTGTAGTGGCCGCCCGGGGCCAGGACCATCGTTATGTTGTGCCCCTCAAAGCGGGGCGGCTGCTCGACGATCACGCGTTCCCCGAAGTGGGCCGCTATCCGTTGGAGTATCTTCTCACCGATCTCGGGATGCGTCCGTTCCCTTCCACGGAAGAGGATCGTGACCTTCACCTTGTTCAGCTTGGACAAAAAGGTCTCGATGTGGCGGAGTTTGAAGAGGTAGTCGTGTTCGCCGGTTTTAGGGCGCAGCTTGATCTCCTTCACCGAGAAATTCCGCTGTTTCTTGCGCGCCGCATGCTCCCGTTTGGATTGCTGGTAGAGGTACTTGCCGTAATCCATTATTCGGCAGACGGGCGGGCGTCCATTCGGGGCCACCTCCACCAGATCGAGCCCCTTGCTTCGGGCCAGGTCGAGGGCGTCCAGGGTTCGCATAATGCCGACCTGCCCACCCTCTTCGTCTACCACCCGCACCTCGCGTACACGGATTCGCTCGTTGACGCGCGATTTGTACCTGACAGCTATGGCACACCTCCGGTAACCTCAAGCTGGGCCGCGTTTTTATAGCATGAAATCCCAACACAAGTCAAATGAAATAACGCCGGTATGGGAACCGGAGAGTCCCGACTCCCTTTCTCATGCTAACCATCGCAGATGCCTCGCCTGCTTTCGCGGCTATGATGCGGTTAAAAAAGGGGTTTAAACCCCCTGTCTCCACCTATCGCGACTTAGGAGCAACCTGTTATCGCGTTCCTCGGCCAGCTCTCGAAGAGCCTTTTCCAGGCTGCAATTGAAGGCCCTTTTCCCGTGTGGTCGGAGATTGATATCCCCGGCCTCCGCTTCAGCCTTTCCTACAACAACGATGTATTTGACCTTGGCCATCTCCGCCAAGGCGATCTTCGCACCGAGCTTCGAATCCTTCCGATCAACGCGGACACGAAACCCTTCTTCGTTGAATCTATCGGCCACCTCGTCGGCGTAACCGACAAACTCGCCAGCCACCGGCAGGACGCGCACCTGTTCAGGAGCGAGCCAGAGTGGGAATCTGCCAGCGAAGTGCTCGATCAGCACCCCGATGAAGCGCTCGAAGCTGCCCAGGATCGCCCGGTGCACCATGACCACCCGGTGGCGCCGTCCGTCCTCGCCCACGTAGTTCAGATCGAAGCGATCCGGGAAGTTGAAGTCCACCTGGCACGTCGTTGTCTGCCACTTCCGGCCCAGAGCGTCGGTGACGTGGATGTCTATCTTCGGTCCGTAGAAGGCGCCGCCGCCAATGTCTGAGTCGTAGTCCACCCCCATCTGCGCCAGGGCGTGCTCCAGGGCGGACGTCGCCAGCTCCCAGACCTCGTCGGAGCCCATCGAGTCGTGGGGCCGCGTCGAGAGCGTGTAGTTCATCGGCAGGCCGAAGACCGCCAGCAGGTCCTCGGCGAAGCGCAACACCCCCACGATCTCGTCCTCGAGTTGCCCCGGAGTACAAAAAATGTGGGCGTCGTCAATGGTGAAGCCGCGCACCCGGAGCATCCCGTGGAGCACACCCGAGAGCTCGTTGCGGTATACGTGGCCGAACTCGTAGTAGCGGATCGGCAGCTCGCGGTACGAGTGCAGCCGGTGTGAGTAGATCAGCACGTGCCCGGGACAGTTCATGGGCTTGACGGCGTACTCCCCCTCCTCGCCGGCCAGTTTAGCGAAGAACATCCTGTCCTTGTAGTGGTCGTAGTGGCCGGAGATCTTCCACAGCTCCGTGCGGAAAAGATGCGGCGTGTGGACCAGACTGTAGCCGCGGGACTGGTGCATCTCGTGCCCCAACCGCTCGATCTCGTAGTGGAGCACCGCCCCGGTGGGGTGATAGAGGACCATCCCCGGCCCGTAGTTCTCGGCGAAACTGAAGAGGTCCAGCTCGGCGCCCAGCTTGCGGTGGTCACGGCGCTTGGCCTCCTCGATTTTTTCCAAGAACTCATCGAGCTGTTTCTTCTTTGGAAAGGCCACGCCGTAGATGCGCGAGAGCATCTGCCGCCGTTCGTCGCCGTGCCAGTAAGCCCCGGCCACCGAGAGAAGCTTGACCACGCCGAGCCGACCCGTCGAGGGCAGGTGCGGCCCCTTGCACAGGTCCACGAAGTCGTCGTCGGTGTAGAAGCTGACCTCGGCGTCCTCGGGAAGCTCGTCAATCAGCTCCACCTTGAGCAACTCGCCCCGGCGCTCCATCTCGGCCCGCGCGGAGTCCCGGGCTACCGCCCGCCGCTCCAGGGGCAGGTCGGCCTTGATGATTTCGCGCATCTTGTCCTCGATCTCGGTAAGGTCGTCCTCCGTAAACGGTTTATCAACGAGGAAGTCGTAGTAAAAACCGTTGGAGATGGCGGGACCGATGCCGAAGCGGACCAGAGGGTACAGCTCGTGTACCGCCGTGGCCAGGACGTGGGCCGCCGTGTGCCAGTAGAACTCCTTCCCCTCGGGATCATCGAACTTTAAGATGCGTATTGTATGCTCCCCGTTTGGGATGGGCCGATGCAGGTCCCAACGTTGGTTGCCAAGCAGCGCGCCGACTGCGGCTCGGGCCAGGCCCTCACCGATGCCGAGGGCCACCTCAAGCGGTTTCACCAAGGCGTGAAAATACTGCTCCGAACCATCCGGGAAACGGAGGCAAACCTTATCTTTAGAAACAGGCATGTGATATAGGGCGGTCCCTCTACGGGCCGCTGTTGCGGCGGGGCGTAGAAGCCCCGCCCTACGTTTAAAAAACCGCGATATGGGGCATTTCGCGGCGGGCCGTCATATTCAGAGGGTTGATTTACGGAGCCTTTCGATCATCCCGATCAGGCCTCAACCAGGCTCACCTCCTGTCCGGCCCACCTAGTCGAAGAAGTCGGGCACGGTGGTTAACAGGACGCCCAGGAAGATGACGATCAGGCCCAACACGGCGACAGGCGGGCCGACGATGCGCACCCAGCGGGCTTTAGAAACAACCGCGCGCCAGAATCCGCCGACCAGCATGGCCAGACCTAAAACCGCTACTCCCAGGTATCCCCAGGCCACCTCTAAACCTCCCACGGGGTTTCCCGTATGCAAGTGTGGTAGAATATAGGCGATTTTGGCGCACCTGTCAAGGCTTTCGGAGCGTTTCCCCCTTGAGGCGTATCGTCCTCGTTATCCTGTTTCAAACAGCCCTCGTCGCCGCGGAGGAGACGATCGAGATCGAAGCGGCGATGGAGGGCGATCTCATCCGGGGCACGGTTCGGATGGTTTTCAATAAAGCGGATGTGGACGAGCTCTGGATTTACCTCCCCGCCAACCGTGACCGTGACCCGAGCTTCATCGAACCGGTCAAACAGATGGACCTCTTCGCCGACAATTCCCGTGGCGCTTACCCCTTCGAAAGCTGGATGGAGGTTGACCAGCTCGCCATAAACGGTGAAGAGGTGGGCGATTTCCTCGTCGAAGGCGTCAGGCTGCGCGTCGGGCCGATTGGGGAGGGACCCCTGGAGATTACTCTCGACTTCACCACCCGCGTCCCCGAATTTCGTCATCGGTCGGGCGGGGTGGACAATCTCTGTATTCTCTCCGGCTGGCACCCCCAGCCCTGGCCAACCGATGAATCCGGGAAAAACCTGAACGCAAAACCGCTCCCCTGGGGCGTTTTCCCCGGCCAGCCCGCGGACTACGAGATCGTCCTGACCGTCCAACCGGGGTGGGTACCCCTGGGAGACGCCAGGGTTGATGAGGCGGGGACGTTTCTCATCCGACGGGAGAGATCGTCCGGGGTGGACCTCTTGCTCGCCGAGGCTGGGGACTACTCCCTAACGGAGGAAGTCTGGGACGGCCTGTCCGTCGAACTGGTGGACCTCACCGGGGACGACAGCGGGGCGGGACGTCTCCACTTCATCCGTGAGGTTTACGACCGCTACGCCGACTGGTTCTCCCCCCTGGATGGCCGGCTGACCATCGTAGCCGCCGACGTTCCCCTCGCGGGTGACGAATACTACGATGGGTTGGTGATTCTCGGAGCAATCGACAGCTATCCTCTCATGCGTCTGCCCGAGCTGGCATACGCCCGGCAGATGGCCGGCCAGTGGTTCCGAACCGGTATCGAGGTGGACGGTTTCGACCATCCGTTCCTGGTGGACGGCCTCGCCCACTGGGCCGCCCGTGAGGCCCTGATAAGCGTCTTCGGTGAGGGGAGGGACCTGTTTCCCGTGGCGGTGCCCGGTTTCGAGCAGGAGTGGCTGGCGCGCACCTTCATCGAAGATCTGCGGCAATCGGGGCGCGACCGTCCGCCCTCGACCGCGGCGGACGGTTTCGACCAACCGGAAACCTACGATGCCGCCGTCCGCCAGAAGACCGCCCAGGCGCTCCTCCGGTGGTCCCGGCGCTGGAGCCGGGAGGAACTGCGCGACGCGCTGGCCCTTTACCTCGAGCGGGCGAAAACGGAGCGGGCCACACTGAGGCTGTTATTCGAGTGCCTGGGTCGGAGAGCTGGATATGCACCGGCCGCCGAGTTGATGATAAGCCTCGTCACCGACGCCCCGGAAGAAGAGTACAATTCCACGACCATGACACCGAAGGAGGTCGAGGAGCCCGTCTTCGAGTTCCGCATCCTACCCGACGCCCTGGACCCCGAGGCCTGGACCCTCTTCGGCGTGCCCTTCCCCTGGCTGGACTACGACGACAGTTGGCGCCTCGGGGCCGCGCTGTGGGGCCGGGAGGGGATCCATCTCCTGCCGATGGAGATCTGGGGCGATAACGACTTACTCCTGAGCGCCACCTACAACCTCGACCACACCGATTGGAACCTCTTAGCCCAGTACACGACGCGCCTGGACGGCTGGCATCCGGGGCTGCGGCTAGCCGTCGCAGGCTACTCCCGTAAGGACGAGCAGGGCGGTGTTATCCAGTTCAGTATTCCCATTCGGCCCCGCCTCTGTTACGCGCCGGAATTGGAGTTCACCCTGGGGTTAGGCTACTGCCGTCTGCGGAGCTGGGACCACGTTGATCGTCCACTGCGTCTCTCCGGCGAGGACGGTCGGGCGCTCTCCCTCTACGCCCACTTTTATCTCAACGCCCGCGGCGTGCTGGGCGGACCGCAGCTCTATCTGGGCTCCGAGTACGCCTTCGATCCCTTACCCCATCTCGATCCCGAGCACCCACCGATTGACTATTTCCGCTTCATGGCCAGAGCGCAGGAGGACCTGCGCTTGGCGCCCTGGCTCTGGACGACCCTCCGGGGGACCCTGGGACACATCTGCGGTTACTCCGCGGCCCAGCGCCGCTTCGAGCTCACCGAGGACGACGTCTCTTTAGAGTACGATCTGATCAGGCTTCCCCAGGCGGGCAACATCCGGGGCTACAATGACCTGGACCTCTACGCCGATGACATGCTGGTCCTGACCGCCGAGCTTTACGCACCGGTTTACTCAAGGGTAGAGTTCGGCTTTTTTTACGACTGGGGTGTAATAGCCGGCGACTTGGGTTCCCTCTTTAACGAAAACATTCGGGGGCGTTCGGCCTTCGGTCCGCTTCTCAGATACCGCCTAAGCGACAGCATTTACATCGAATTCAACTTCGGCCTCTGGGTCAGCGACCCGTACACCGACGGGGCCGAGCCCGGCGGGTCGGAGTGGGCCTTCCGCTGGGACTTCGACGGACGGATCGGTTTCTAACGATGCCCAAACGCGTGCTGCTTACATTGCTGATCCTCATCACCTTCGCCCGGGCGACCGAGTCTGACCGGATCGTCCGGGTCGCCTTCCGGGGGAACGAGTTCTTCTCCGACTCTCGCCTCCGGACGGTCTTCGGCGTGCGCGAGGAGCAGTACGTCTCCCCGCACCGGGTAAACCGCGGCCGGGAAAACCTCCTGGATCTCTACCGCCAGAACGGTTTCACCGACGCTACGGTCACCGCGGTCATCGCTGAGCGGTACGGCCTGCGCGGGGGAACGGTGGTGTACGTGGACATCGTCGAAGGCCCCCCGACGCTGGTCGAGTCGGTGATCGTCCGGCACTCAGGAATCGTGGACCAGGCAGACATAGACGAGGCGGTTGGTTTCGAGAAGACAGACGTGTGGACGCTGGCCTACTCGGACGCCGTCCATCTGAACCTGATCCACCTCTACGCTGAGCACGGCTACCTCTACGCCAAGGTGGAGGCGACGCACTCCCTCGAAGACCGCCTGGCATCCCTGACCGCGACCGTTGACGAGGGCCCCAGGGTACGGGTGGTGGGGGTGGACCTCGTGGGTTACGAGCCGGTCATCGAACGGATAATCCGGCGGGAGATCGTCATCCAGCCCGGCGACTGGTTCAAGGCCTCGGACGTCTTCACCAGCCAGCGCAACATTTACTCCACCGGCATTTTCACCAACGTCGGTTACACGATCGTCGGCAAGGATGAGCGCAAAAACGAGGTCCGTATCCTCTTCGAGCTGGAGCCCGACAAGACGAACTGGGTCGGTTTCAAGCTCGGCTACACCTATTCGGGGAGCACCGGCTCTGGACTCCGTTTCAAGGTGGCCTGGGGTGACGACAACCTCTGGGGGAACCTGCAACACCTGGAGATCGGCGCCAACTTCGTCTACGCCTTCAAAACCAGACGGATCGAGGAAGACCTCTACCAGATCATCTATCGCGAGCCCTGGCTCCTCTCGTTGCGGGGCCTTTCGGCAAAGCTGCGCATCTACTTCGAGCGCGAACGCCGGACCAGTTTCAACGTGGATTCCTTCGGCGGCGACGTCTCCCTGGAGCAGCGTTTCTACGACTGGCTCACCGGGGCCCTGGGCTACCGCTACGAACGGGTCAACCTCTGGGAGTACGACAACCCCGATCTGCCCCAGGAAGAGGGTTACCCGAGCACCAACGCCCTTTTTACCCGCGCCGGGATAGACACCCGCGACAACCCCCTCAACCCCCGCACCGGTATCTACCTCCTGCCCTACGGCGAGTACGCCGGCGGTTTTATGGGCGGCGATAACGATTTCTACAAACTCACCGTTGATCTCTCCGGCCACCTTCCCCTGGGGTATAACGTGAGCATCGCTCTCCACGGCTACTTCGCCCTGGCCGACGTGCACCACGACACGGCGATGCTGCCCGTCTACGAGCGCTTCTATACCGGCGGGGCCTATTCCGTCCGCGGTTTCCCGGAACGCAGCCTCGGCCCCCGGGACGCCAGGGGGATCAGCCTGGGCGGGGTGACCTCGCTGGTCGGCAACCTGGAATTCCGGATTTCTATCCCCGACACCGACCTGGCCCTCGGCCTCTTCGTAGACACCGGCATGGTCTGGGGCGATGCAGCCAAC
>DAOVLG010000134.1 GCA_030631385.1 Candidatus Coatesiibacteriota bacterium
CCCTACGAGCAGGTTCCTGTGCTCATGCGTAACGCGGACTGCCTGGTCCAGCCGTCGTTGCCGGCTCAGCACTGGCAAGAGCAGTTCGGGATGGCGGCGTTGGAGGCCATGGCCTGCGGGTTGCCGGTAATAACCACCCCTACGGGCGGTATCCCGGAAATCACGGGCAACGCGGCTCTCTACTTCACCCCCGGCAACTACGTCGAGCTGGCTGAAGCGATCGCCCGACTCGCCGCGGAGCCGGAACTGCGCACCGAGCTTGCCGGACGGGGGCATGAGCGAGCTGCGGCCTTCAGCCTCCCGGTGATCGCCCGGCGGTATGCCGAGTTCTTCCACGAAGCCGCCGCCCGGGGGTAAAGCGCATAACACCTCGACGGAGTCCCGGTATCGGTGAAAACCACCTTAAAGATACGACAATAACAATCAATCTAAAGGGGGTGTGGCTTTGGCCAAGATGCGTGTGGGAATCCTCACCGGCGGGGGCGACTGCCCCGGTCTGAACGCCATGATCCGGGCCGCCGTCCGCCGCGGCGCCATCGTCCACGACTACGAGTTCCTGGGGATCCTAAAAGGGTGGCTTGGCTTGATCCACGGCGATGCCGTGCCGCTGGGCCTGGCCGACGTGGAGGAGATCCTGCCCGAGGGCGGGACGATCCTGGGCTCAAGCCGCACCAACCCCTTCGGCAAGAACGCCCTAGAGGAGGTTCCGGCCTGCGAGAAGAACTTCTCCGAGCTGGGCCTGGACACCCTGTTGGCCGTGGGCGGCGACGACACGCTTGGGGTGGCGCGCAAGTTCTCCGACCGGGGCCTGCCCATGGTCGGCGCGCCGAAGACCATAGACAACGACCTCTCGGGCACCGATTACACCTTCGGGTTCTGGACCGCCATCGAGCGGGTGATGGCCTCTATTGATAACCTGCGAACCACGGCCAGGAGCCACGAGCGGATCTTCATCGTCGAGGCCATGGGCCGGCACGCGGGGTGGATCGCCGGCTACGGCGGGCTCGCCGGCGGCGCCGACTACATCCTCACCCCCGAGGAGTCCTTCAGCCTGGATGAGATCCTCTGGAGCCTGAGGCGGCGGTGGGAGGCTGGCTACCACTACGCCGTGGTCGTGGTCGCCGAGGGGGCCGAGTGGGAGGGCCGCGAGGTCTTCCAGGAGGACCTCCCCAAGGACGAGTTCGGCCACGTCTACCTGGGCGGGATCGGTTTCGAGCTCTCCAAGGCCATCGGCAAGGCACTGGCGCCCGAGTTCGGCCGCAGGGCGGGAGACCTGACCCGCCACGTCGTGCTCAGCCACCTCCAGCGCGGCGGCACCCCCTGCGCCTTCGACCGCATCCTGGGCACCCGCTTCGGCGCGGCGGCGGTGGACCTCATCGCCGCCAAGAAGTTCGGCTACATGGTCGCCCTGGTGGGGAGCTCCATCGTTCCCGTGGAGATCACCGACGCGGTGAGCGTGACCAAGAAGGTGGACAGGGACTTTCTGGACCTGGCGCAGAACTTCTACTATTAATCCTCCCTCCGAACCGCATAAAAAGGGGCCGCGAGGCCCCTTTGAAAATGTTGCATTTTTCGTAGGGGCGACCCAGCGCTGGGCGCTGGACCCCGGCCCCGCGAGGTAAACCATCAACAATTCCGACGGTTGCCTCCGCGAGCGCCCCTAGACTGTACGGCGAGCGTCAACAACCGCCCGCGGGCGGGGGCAGAGCCCCGCCCCTACGGGTTATGCGTATCTTTAAATACACCGATTACGATAAAAAGAGATGCCATAACGGTTTTTTCAAAGGTCTCATTGTATTAGTCCAGCGATTGTAGAGGTGTGGGAACGAATGATGCGGGCCGACCTAAAGGTCGGCCCCTACGGTCTGGCCTTCGTTGTACGGGTGTACGTGGCGGGACAACGCATGGCGTTGCCAGTCGCCCATGGAATGGCAACCCTACATCACCTACGTCAGTTAAGAAAGTGGGTGATTATCCCTTTTTAACCGAACCGTTACAGCGGGCGGATGAACTCTACTCGGTCGTACTCGTACCCCGGGCGGGTGCGGTCATCGAAGTGAAACCCCAGGGCGGCGGCCACCGCCCGCGCACCGGTCCGGAGCGAGACGATGCGGCGCTCGACGTCGAACCAGACGGCATCCGGCTCGGGGAGGTAGAGCATCTCGACGAACTTGTTGTCCTCGCCCCGGACGCCCGACTCGAGAATCGGGGGGACGATGGCCCGGAAGATGGGCCGCCGGAGAGAAAGACGAGCCAGGCGCTGACGGTACAGGATTCCGTAACGGCTACCGGGATTCTTGTCGAGGACGAAGAAGAGCACCGCTCCCGGGAAAACACCCAGGTCCTTCCAGAAGGTGTCGGGGGCCGGCTTATGCCTCTCCGACTTCTCGATGGCGTTGTAGGGATCAATGAGCACGAGCTGCACCGGAGGCATGGCGGCCAGGTTTCCCGACCGAAGCGCGTTGTAGCCGCTTCCGCCCGAAAGCTCCAGGACCGAGAAACCGGCCTCTTCGAGCGCGACCTTCTTTTCCGGGTCCTCCTCGAAGACCATTACTTGGGGCTCGTTTCGGTGGCGCCGGGCCAGCTCGGAGCTACCCAGGTAGCGCCCCTGAGCCAGGCTGGCCTCCTGCACCCTTCGCAGGCGCAGCTCCGTCGGAGCATCCAAGAGCCGGTCGGCCGCCTCGGGGACCAGCTTGCGGTTGGGCACACCGGCGAAGGCGTCCAGGTAGGTGCCCCGGCGCCGTATCCAGTCCAAGGCCCGCAGGAGCCACTCGTGCTTGATCAAATCGCCGGCGTTTCCGGCGTCGTATGGAAAATCGGTCATCACTACTCATCCCTGCATCTTGAGAAAATCACCGGAGACATGCCTTACGAGGCCATTTAACAACATCTGAAGTCGCCATTGCACCGGCGGTGGCACGATTCTTGCGCGTGTCAGCCCTCAAATTGGGCGGTGAGCAATGAAAATGCAAGAATAGTGCCACCGCCTATCGTTTTTTACCAACATCCGAGGTTATGCCCCCTTGAGGGTCCTTTTTTCGGTGTTATCGTATGAGACCCTTGCAAAGGTCGCAATACTTCATAGTGTATCCACAGTAGCCGCCCACGGGGCTTGTAGAGCTCTACCACGATGGAACATACGTGTAGGTTTATATAACAGGACACTATTTCGTAAAATAGACTTTTGCGAAAACCTCATTCCGAGCAACCCTACTCCATCAGGCCCCGCTCGAACTCCTCCTTGAACTCGGCGATCCCGCGGTAGATGGCGTAGGCCGCCTCGTGCTGGTAGGCCGGGTCCGTCAACCGGGCCTCCTCGCTCTCGTTGGTTAAAAACCCCACCTCGACCAGAATCGCCGGCATCTGCGTCCCGCGCAGGACGTAGAAGTTGGCCTGCTTCACCCCGCGGTCGTTGCAACCCAGATGGTAGATGAGGTTCTCCTGGACGCACCCCGCCAATCGCTGCGACTCCACTAAAAATTCGTTCTGCATCAGGTCGCCCAGGATGAAGGAGAGCTCGTCGGTGGTCTTCATCGGCAGGTCTGGGTCCAGCTCGAAGTCGGCGTTTTCCAGGTGGGCCAGGGCCCGGTCCTCGGAGGTCAGGGCGTCGGCCAGGAAGAAGGTCTCCGCCCCGTGGGCCCTGGTGTTGGAGTGGCCGTTGAGGTGGATGGAGATGAAGAGGTCGGCCTGGGCCTTGTTGGCCATCAGGGTGCGCCCGTGGAGACCGATCTTGGTGTCGGCGATCCGGGTCAGGATCACCTCGAGGCCCAGGTTGTGCTCCAGGAGGTTTGCCAGGTAGAAGGCGATGGGGAGGACGAGTTCCTTCTCGACGTACCGGTTGGAGTAGCCGCCGGTGCCGATGTGCCTCCCGCCGTGCCCCGGATCAATCACGATCCGGCGGATGCGCAGACGGTCGAAGTTGGCGTCCGGGTTGATCCCTCCGGGCAATGCGCCGTAGGCGTCGCGTACCTCGAGGCGGATCCCGTCGCCGTGCCGCTCGGCGCGGTAGATGTACCCGCCGGGCCAGAGGAGGACGCGGAGCTGGTAGCCGGTGTTGCGGGGGTGGGGCCGCAGGACCGCCTCGTCCACGAAGCCCGTTCCGGGGAACTTGGCTATGCGCCCGGGAGACCCGGCGGCGGGGATGTCCAGAACCAGGGTCGAGCCGCTGCGCCGCAGGACAAGCCCCTGGATACGCGGCAGTTCGATCTCGACGACGGTGACGGCGCCCTCGTTGAAGACGCGCAGGTCGTAGACCGGCCCCTCCTCAACCGACACCGGCTCGTAGATCACCTCGCCCTCGATAACCTCCGCGGCGGGGGAACCGGTGAGAAGAAGGCTCGCGATCAGGACGATTGACAGCCGGTGCATCCTCGGACTGGACAAGAAGGGGATCATAAACAAGTACGGGATGTGAGCAATGGGTAGCGTTCGCGGCTGTACGCCCTCGCCTTTTGTTGTGTTCTTCGCGGGGGGGTGTCCAGCTTCAAGCTGGTCGAGAAGTACGGGATGTAGCTAATAAAACACTCGCGGGGATGGTGGTATGTTTCGCAAACAAGTATGCAGTATATTCCAGTTTATTGAACTTGACAATCCTGAGCAAACTTTTTTCACGCCGTATTCTCTTGAAATACAAAGACTTACCGCGTTGCGAGTAAGCTGTTTAATATCATCGTGTTACACGAAACTCGTGATTTTATAACACCAAATTACCGAACCGCCGATTCTCAAGGCCATTTATTTATCCACAACGTCTGAATCGTCCGGGATAAGTTTGTGCTCAACAGCCTGATATTACAGCCTTTAAACTCGGTGAACAATTGTTCGGTATAAATATCAAGGAGTTAGAGATAAGCATCATAATATCAACGGGTTACAGATAAGGTTTGTTTTACAGACCGCGTATTGTGTTGATATTGCGAGATATAGTCGAGGCCGTTGGGACCGTTTTCCTCAACTACCCAAGCTCCAGGATGGTGATGTTCTGGTTCGAGTAGATGCATATCTCGCCGGCCAACTGCAGCGCCTCCTCGACGATGGCCCGCGCGGAGAGGTCGGTGTGTTTGACGAGGGCCCTGGCGGCGGCGCTGGCGTAGCCCGCCCCGGCGCACACCGCCGCCACCTCGTCGTCTGGGGAGAACACCTCGCCGGAGCCGGAGATGAGGAAGATCTCCTCGGCGTCGGCCACCAGAAGGACCGCCTCCAGGCGGCGGAGGTACTTGTCGGTGCGCCAGATCTTCGCCAGCTCCACGGCGGCTTTGGAGAGGCTCTTCGGGTGGTCCTCCAGCATCCCCTCGAACTTCTCGAACAGGGTGATGGCGTCGGCCACGCCCCCGGCGAAACCGGCCAGGACCCGGCCGTCCCGGAGCAGGCGCACCTTCTTGGCGCCGCCTTTGAGGATCGTGTCTCCCAGGGTGACCTGGCCGTCGCCGCCCAGGGCCACCTTATCGTCGCGGCGGACGCAGAGGACGGTCGTGGCTTTGATCTGGAAAAAGGGCATTTTCTCCTCCCGCCGGGGGTCGAATCAATATAATTGTAACGCCGTCAGCGGCTTACGGCAAGGGAAAATCTACCAAATTACCCTTGTTTTGTCTTCGCCGGTGGTGTACAATACAGTCACCATGTTCAAATCCACTATCCTCAACACCCAACCCCAGGAGGAGATTGTGAGAAAGCTATTACTCGTTACGTTGGCGCTGCTCGTCCTAGCTGGCGCGGGCATGGCCAGGGAAATCGAGGTGGGGCCGTACCTCATCGAAGACGTCGGTGGGGGCTCGGGGATTTACGCTC
>DAOVLG010000370.1 GCA_030631385.1 Candidatus Coatesiibacteriota bacterium
CCTCGTTACCGCCGAGGACGTGGCCGTGGTGGTCAGCCGCTGGACCGGCATCCCGGTGAGTCAGCTCTCCGCCGACGAGCGGGAGCGCCTGAGGCGCATGGAGGAATATCTGCACCGGCGGGTGATCGGTCAGGATGAGGCGGTGAACGCCGTCGCCCGGGTCGTCCGGCAGCACCGCGCCGGTCTGGCGGACCCTGACCGACCCCAGGGTTCCTTCCTCTTCCTGGGTCCCACCGGTATCGGTAAGACCGAGCTGGCCAAGGCTCTGGCCGAGTTCCTCTACGGCGACGAGGGGGCGATCACCCGCATTGACATGAGCGAGTACATGGAAAGATTCGCCGTGACCCGGTTGATCGGCGCCCCCCCGGGATACGTGGGCTACGAGGAAGGGGGACAGCTCACCGAGGCGGTGCGGCGCAAGCCCTACTCCGTGATCCTGTTGGACGAGATCGAAAAGGCGCACCCGGACGTCTTCAACGCTCTGCTCCAGGTCCTCGACGACGGCCGGCTCACCGACTCACACGGGCGGACGGTGGATTTCAAGCACGCGATCATCATCATGACCTCCAACGTCGGGGCCAAACGGATCATCGAGCTCTCGGAGCGGATCGGGATCGAAGGCGAGGAGAAGGTTCACGAGGAGATGCGCCGGGTGTGCCTGGCCGAGCTACACGACCACTTCCGTCCCGAGTTCATCAACCGCATAGACGAGATCATCGTCTTCCACGCCCTCACCGAGGAAGACCTCCTCCGGATAGTCGAGATCCTCCTGGAGGAGGTGGGGGAACTTCTGGAGGAGCAGGGCATCGACTTCGAGATCAACGCCGCGGCCAAGGAGCTGCTCGTGGAGAAGGGGTACGATCCCCGCTTCGGCGCCCGTCCCCTGCGACGGATCATCAACCGCCTCTTGACCAACGAGCTGGCCGGGATGATCCTCGATGGGCGCTACGCCTCCGGGACCAGGGTGAAGGTGAGCGTCGAGGACGGCGAGCTGGTGTTCTCTTAACAACACGGCCATCTTCTATTGCCGCACGGGGTCTGGAAAGGACGCCGGGAATGCGCTATACTAACCCGGCCCTCCCTGGAAGGTATTGGTGCGGACTTGCGTCTGGCCGCTCTAGTCTGTATAGCGTGTACGCTGGTCGCCGCCTCGGACGAAACCGAGATCCGGGTGGCCCAGGTGGCCGACAAGGAGCTGATCTCCATCGAGGGGCCGGCGGTCGAGTCAACCTCTCGCCTGCTCAATCGGATCACCGCCAAGGTCCACGATCTGTCGAGCCGGTTGAGGTACGTCTACCAGGAGTACCTGGACGCGGGCGGCAGGGTGGAGGGCAGGCTGGTCCTCCGCTTCACCATCAAGCAGGACGGCTACCTGGAGGGGATAGAGGTGGTGCGTGAGACACTGCGTGAACCGGAGCTGGTTGAAGCCCTAACCGACAAGCTCTCCCGCTGGTTCTTCGTTCGTAACCGCGACGCCGAGCATCCGGGGACGGTTACCTGTACCTACCCCTTCGTCTTCACCAGCCGGGTCTACTACTCGCCCGTGGAGATCAAACCGCTCTTGGATGGCGCCGAGCTCCACCCGCGCCGCCGCCCCTACTGGGTAGACAAGGAAATAACCCCACACCTGGGAGAGCTGGAGGACATCTACGACGTGTACCTCTTGGGCAACCCGAACCTGAGCGGCACGATAACGGTTAGGTTCGTTATCCGCAACACCGGCGCCGTGGATCGGGTCGCCGTTATAGATAATACCACCGGTGCGGTGAGCCTGGCCGGGGACGTGGCGACCAAGATCGCCGGATGGAAGTTCAGCGCGCTTGCCGAGAGCGACACCCGCCACGACGTGGTCGTCGGTTACCCGATCTACTTCGGTTCGGGCCGCGCCGAGGATTAGCCATTTTCCAACTGGAGGTGACCGAGATATGGGTCGGAAGGTTTTGATCTTGATTCTTCTCCCCGCCCTCTTGGCCATTGCCAAGAGCGAGCACCAGGTGATCCAGGAGGGGGTCGAGCTGATCCTGGTGGAGGGACCGGCCGCCGGTTCGTCGAAGCGTCACCCGGAGGTCCTCTCCGAGCAGCTCTACAAGCGCCAGAACCGCATCATCGAGATCTACAACGAGTTCTACTTCGTGAATGAAGAGATCGTCGGCGACATTAAGGTGATGTTCACCCTGGAGATGGACGGAACCATCTCAGGCTGCGTACCCGTTGAGAACACCACGGGCAGCCCGGAGCTGGCCCACGCCATCTGCGAGAACATCCTCACCTGGACGCTGCTGTCGGTCCCCGAAGCCGAGTACCAGAGCTGGGTCACCGTGACCGTGCCCTACAAGTTCATGCCGCCCAAGCAGCCGATCGTGATTGATCTGTCGGAGGTTAGAGCGCAGTCCGAGGAGGAGACTCCAGGGGAAGAGGACTAGCTTGGTGGTTAGTTGGTTTTAGAAAATGCGGATCGGTGTGCGGGAGGATCCGCTTTTTATCCCGATCACCTGCTTGTTTTGGACCG
>DAOVLG010000187.1 GCA_030631385.1 Candidatus Coatesiibacteriota bacterium
GTAGGGTTTCTCAAGAACAGCAAGAACCTCTTCAGCGCGTTGGACCGCCTCTGCGGACGGATGGATGTCCGGCGATCCGCCGTCGTCTTCAAGCCCCAGCGCCTCACCGGATTTGATGTATACCGCCGGCATATCGCCCCGTTCCTTCAGCAGGTCTATCTTCAGGCCGATAAGAAGCCGGCGGCGGAGGGTGGCCTTGTCTATCCGGAGGATACGGCACGGTTTAGCCATCCGGGAAAGCGGAACCGAGCGCAGGTTCTTGTGCAGATCGAAGATAATGTCGTAGCGGTTTGTTCGCAGCCTTTTTACCGCCTGACTCAGGGCGTGCTTTACATTCGTATCGAAGGGAATCACCGAATCCACAGCGGGGTGCGTTTCGATCAGGCCGGCGTAGACCGTTTTGGTCAGGAAGTGAATCTCGGCCTCGGGGAAGCGTCGGCGAAGAGCACGCAGGAAAGGCGTGGTGAGGATCACGTCGCCCAGGGAAGACAGACGGATGACCAGGAATCGAGGCTGCTTCCCCAGTGGTTTCATCACCGTTTCTGACGCCGTTTAAGGAGCTTACTCCACGTGGGGCGCTCCAGGAAGCTCCCCGGCACATCACCCTCCAGTTCGAGATACATCCGCCAGGGCACCGAGAAGGTCAGGCAGCGGTCGCTGATCGCGCGGTTGACGAAGAGCCTGGCCGAGATGTCGGTCAGACCGACCACCGCGCGCGGTCGTTCATTCACCGCCTGCCGGAAGACGTAGATACCGATCTGGTGGCAGCCGGCGCCCATGGGAATGATCACGTTGTCCACCGTTTCCCGGGCATAGTTGGCTAAAACCACCAGGGCCGAGAGTTGGTCCGGATCGGCGAGGAAGGTTATCGAAAGGGGCTCCTCGTCATTACCCAAGGCCGCGAGCGGCTTGAATACCGCGTAGCGGTGGTCGGACTTCAGAGTGGGCAGGTCCTCGAGGAAGAGCCTGGCGAGCTCCGGGGTTTTCAGATAGCTCTCGTCCCTGGAGAGGAAATTGCACAACCGCTCAACCCCTCCGGGCCCGTCGTCGAAGTTTTCCGTGAATCCGAGGGCGATCAGACCGGAATGGCAGGGGATGTTCTCCCTATCGAGAACGATGGTCTCGCCTAGCGCTGCCCGGGCGAGGAGGGGCATCACGCAGCCGCGTGTGGCGCTTGGCGGTCTCGTCGAATTGGGCGGCTCTTCGGCGACGAAGGACAACGCCACGGGCTGGTAATCGAGCCGCAGGGCGCGGGCGAGCACGCTGTCCATACCGATTCATCTCCACCGGTTAGAGCACGGGACTGTTCGGGCTACTGTCAGGACGAGGAACGGTTTTCGACGTCGCACGGCCGAAGGAAGTGGTCCCCGACCTCCGGCTGGCGCCACCGCAGGGTGCGTTTGATCAGCTTCACTTACCCCGCCAACGACGACCGGAGCACCAGAATCTTCACACCTATTACCAACTGACAATCTATGTCATTACGCCCGTTTATAATCCAACATGCAAAGAACCATTCCGCAAGGAGGAAGAGATGTTGAGAAACACATTCCAGGTCGCGCTTGTGATGGCGGTTCTGCTGGTGGGCTGTGCCAACCTGGAGGTTTACCCCGTAAATGACAAGGGTGTAAAAGTGGATCAAGAAGGTATCCCCTACTACCTACCACAACCGATCCTCATCGTGGGCGCAGATCTTAGCTTCCGCATCGAGTACATACCAGACCTGACACAGAAGTACATCATCCAGGCGACTAACGCCGGTACTTTCGAGCGGACATTGACCCTGACCCAAGGGTGGCAATTCGTCGGGTTGACAGAGTCCGGTACGGATACAACCAGCGAAATCATCGGAAAGCTGATTGATACGGCGGGTGGACTCTTGTCAATGAGTTTCTATGAACCGCCCGAATTGGAGGACATTAGCTTGAAACCGGGGTTGTACTATTTCGAGTTCTCCTCCGGCACCATCAAGCTCATTCCGATCCTCAACTAAGACGGTCGCATCTTTTCAAGTTCGTCGGCGTTCCTTTGAAACTCGAGGAGCGCCGTTTGCTCATCCTGGAGGGCGAAATTTCCGTCGCGCTTGGCGTATCCCCCGTCTCAGTGTGTCAGGGCGTAGACGACGATGTTCACGCCCATCTTCAGGGCCGCCTCGCGGATATCCTCCGGATCGTTGTGTACTTTAGGGTCCTCCCAGCCGTCGCCCAGGTCGCACTCGTGTGTATAGAAGATTACCAGCCTCCCGTCCCGGAAGACGCCATAGCCCTGTGGAGGCTCGCCGTCGTGCTCGTGGACCTTGGGCGGGCCGTCGGGGAAGTCGTAGAAACAGTGGTAGATCGGATGATCGAAGGGGAGTTCGAGAAGCTCCTCGTCGGGGTAGATTCGCTCGATCTCGCGGCGGATGTACGGGTCCAGGCCGTAGTTGTCGTCTATGTGCAAAAAGCCGCCGCCGTCGAGGTATCTTCGCAACTGCTCCAGCTCCAGGGGGGTGAAGCGGACGTTGCCGTGGCCGGTGAGGTAGAGGTAGGGGTAGTTGAAGAGCTCGGGATCGGCCGGTTCAACGACGGCCTCATCGGTCGAGACGCACATCCCCGTCGCATCGCCGAGGAATCTTAACAGGTTGGGCAGGGAGCTGGGATCGGAGTACCAGTCGCCGCCCCCGCCGTAGTGCAGTCGAGCGATGGTGAACTCCGCCGGCGGGCCGGCCGCTCGGATTGAGCAGAAAAGGCCGAGTAGTAGGTAGAGTGCCGTTCTTCTCATACGCCCCCGTGGGAGGATTATAGTATAAATGCCACGACCGGACCTTCGGGCGGGACCGAGGTCGCCGATGCTTTACAACCGCGCCCCGTTGTGCTAGCTTTAGCCGGTCTACTGCTACCTTTACTACCCAAAGGAGCCTCGAATGGTGCGTTGGCTTTTCATGGCTGTACCCCTGGCGGTCCTACTCGTCGGTTGCGGCGGACCGAGCCTGGATAGCGCGGCGGCCGATCTTGAGGATAAGGGAAACGATTTGGACGTGCGCCTCGCGGCGGTGAAGGACCTGATCGCCACGGGTGACGAAGAGGCGGTTGAGCATCTACACCGGGTCTTGGAGGACGACGGGGAGGCGCCCATAATCCGCGCCAAGGCCGCCGGCGGGCTTGGTTTCTTCCAAAACCCCGATTCCATAGATATTCTCATCGAGGTCCTGGATGATCCCGACCCCGAGGTTCGCCGCCAGGCGGGTCGCAGCTTGGTCAAGTTTGGTGACCGGGCGGTTCAGCTCCTCATTCAAGCCCTGTCCTTCTCACCCGAAGAACTAGAGTACACCGAACTCTTCACCGTGGCCGAGGAGAGACGCATCACCGCCAGTCGCACCCTCGTGGCCATCGGCGAACCGTCCGTCGGCCCGTTGAAGGCCGCCCTCTCCGAGTACGAGCGGGAGAGCTTCTACACCGCAATGCGCGCCTTCGCCAATCCGATCGTGCCGCTCGCCGACGAAATCGCCGCAGCCATCCCGGGCGTGGAGCCCGATCCGGCGGAGGATTTCGCCGCCACCAAGATAGACAGCGTGGGACGCTTCCTCAACCGTATCGGTAACGAGAACGCCATCCCGCGCCGGTACATCACCTTGAGCCTGCAATCCCTCCAGATGCCCCCTCCCACATACCTGGAAACCCTCCGCGCCGATTCCACGTCCAACACCGCCCTGGAGACCACGCAACTGGTCATCGGTCGGCTCAAACTGGACGCGATCAACGCCCTCATCAGCAAGCGCGAGAGCGATGAGAAGGCGTTGCAGATTATGAGCACCCACTACCTGGGCTATGTGGGTATTCCCGAGGCGACCGGCACCCTCATCGAAATCCTCTCCGAGATCTCGGAGTACACCGAGCCCCAGGTGAAGCAGATCGCCCTGGAGTCACTGGGGCACATCGGCGGTACCAGGGCTATCCAGGCCCTTTTCGAGGCGATGAAATATCCGGAGCTGCGCGAGAAGGCCGCGGAGATGCTCGAGGCCAACGGCGACCCGGCGACGAGGCTCGTCCTGGACAGACTCCTCGACACCGATCCCAAGCTCCGCGCTTTCGCCATCTGGTTCTTTGGCAACACAGAGAACTCAGATCTCCAGCGAGAGGCCCTACCGCGCCTCTTGGAGAACTTCACCCAGGAGGTAAAGGTCCTGCGTGAGAACGCCGCCGTCGCCCTGGGGAAGATGCCCCACGTGGCCTTCGAGGAGGTGGCGGCCCTGGCCGAGGATGAGCGCTCCGAGGTGCGGCAGGCCGTGGCGATCGCCCTCGGCGAGATGGCGGTCCCCGAGGCGAGGCCATACCTGGAGGAGCTGGCCGGAGACGAGGAATCCTCGGTCCGTCAGGCCGCCCAGGAGGCCCTCCTGAGACTGTAGCCGACGGCGCGGTAAAAACAGGGGATGCCCCGCGCCAGCTTGAAGCTGGACACGGTCTCGCGACGAGGACTTTTTTCGATTTGATAATCACCTCCCGCGAGCGGTACTCTTACAAAAAACTAAAGACAAGGGGTTTTAACCCCTTGTTTCAATGTAGGGGCCGCCCTATATCGCCCCGCCAATTTAATCACGCGGTCGCCCGCAGAGGGGCGACCCTGAATCGCCCCGCCCCGGCCTCTTTGTGTGGCCCCAGATTACGGATACCTGAAACCGAACTTGCGTCGGTAGTAGTAGCGGGTGAGCAGGAGAACCAGAACCAGAAAAGGCAAGAACCAGGGGAAGAGGACGGCGGCTCCCAGGGCAAAGATGCCCGTAGCGCCTTTGTACGACAGCTTGATCCATCTGTTTTTCCCGGTGAGCGCCGGAATAAACAGAGGCAGGCTGGCGACGCCGGCGACCAGGGCCGGCCACACACGCCAGAGCGCCGCGAGAAAAA
>DAOVLG010000487.1 GCA_030631385.1 Candidatus Coatesiibacteriota bacterium
CGAGCGTCCAGATGCCCGGGGGGGTCCCGGTGGCCGTCTTCGCCGTGGGAAAGGCGGGGGCGAAGAACGCCGCCCTCTTCGCCGTCGGGTGCCTGGCCCTGGAGGACACGGAACTGGCCGCCAAACTCGCCGACCACCGGCAGGCCCAACGGGAGAAGGTCCACCTTGCCGATGGCGGACTCCAGCGTGAACTGAACGATGAACGGTAAACTCATCCCCATCGAGCCGGAGACGGGACGGCTGGGTCCGGAGGAGCTCACGCCCCGGCGCATCGTGGCCGAGCTGGATCGCTACGTCGTGGGCCAGGATGACGCCAAGCGGGCGGTGGCGGTGGCTCTGCGGAACCGGTGGCGGCGGCTCCGGCTACCCCCCGAGATCGCCTTCGAGATCACGCCCAAGAACATCATCCTCATCGGCCCCACGGGGGTGGGTAAGACGGAGATCGCCCGCCGATTAGCCCGTCTGGTGGGCGCCCCCTTCGTCAAGGTGGAGGCCTCCAAGTTCACTGAGGTCGGCTACGTGGGGCGGGACGTGGAGTCCATCATCCGCGACCTGACCGAGATCGCGATGAGCATGGTCCGCGAGGAGGAACGAAAACGCGTCGCCGCCGAGGCGAAGAAGCGGTCTGAAGAAAGGCTGGTCGAGCTCCTCTTACCCCGACCGCCGATACAACCCCGCTCCGGGGCGACGGAGGAGGAGCGACGGGAGTACGCCGAGGCGGTGGCCCACCACGAGCGCAGCCTGGAGAAGATCCTCGGCATGCTTAGAAGCGGCGAGCTGGAGGACCGGGAGGTTGAGGTTCAGATAGCGACTAGCGACAACCCGGTGATCACCGCCTTCTCCGGGGCGGGGCTCGAGGGTATGGGGCTGGATCTGGGCGACATGCTCAAGGACCTCTTCCCCAAGAAGAAGAGGAAGGTTCGGCTCAAGGTCGCCGAGGCCCGGAAGGTGATCGAGAGCGAGGAGGCCGAACGCCTGATGGACCAGGAGAAGGTCATCCGTGAGGCGCTGGAGCGCACCGAGACCACGGGGATCGTCTTCCTGGATGAGCTGGACAAGGTCGTTGGCGGGGGCTCGGCCCACGGACCCGACGTCTCCCGGGAGGGCGTCCAACGCGACCTCTTACCCCTGGTGGAGGGCACGACGGTCAAGACCAAATACGGCCTGGTGAACACGGACCACATCCTCTTCATCGCCGCCGGGGCCTTCCACCACAAGAAACCGTCGGATCTGATGCCGGAGCTCCAGGGGCGCTTCCCCATCCGGGTCAAGCTCAGCTCGCTGACCAAAGAGGATTTCACCCGCATCCTCACCGAGCCCAAGAACGCCCTCATCAAGCAGTACCAGGCCCTTTTAGGCACGGAGAAGCTCCGGCTCGAGTTTGCATCCGGTGCGGTCGAGCGGCTGGCCGAGCTGGCAGAGTACATCAACACCCACACCCAGGACATCGGCGCCCGACGGCTTTACACCGTACTCGAGGCCCTCCTGGAGGAGGCCTCCTTCGAGGCCGCCGACCTCGACCGGGAACAGACCCTGACCATCACCACGAGCTTCATAGATGAGAGGCTGGAGGAGCTCGCCAAGGACGAGGACCTCTCACGCTACATCCTGTGAATCCTCCCGTTCCCCG
>DAOVLG010000504.1 GCA_030631385.1 Candidatus Coatesiibacteriota bacterium
TCCCGCGGATTTGGAATCCGCGGGAGGTTTTGTTTTGGGCTTATCTCGCAGCCCATGCGCTCCCGAGGCTTTTTCGGAATGCGGCCATTTCTCTCTTGACAAGAGAGAGCGGATTTGTTATACTTCTTCAGACAAGGACTACCGCTAATAGCCGGGCGCATTCGGTCCCGTGTGACCGAAAACCTGACCCACACCGGAGGAGAGGCATGAAGGTACTGCGGGAGGTTCTGTTCAGTCCCGGGAACATCGCCGAGAAGGAGAAGTGCTACGACCAGCTCCAGCCGCTTCGGAAGCTGGACATCAACCCCGTCTTTCAGTCGGAGATGGAGTGGGAGGTGGGGGGGATCCACTGGGGGAGCGTGATCAAGTCCGAGGTGGACGGGAAGTTCAAGTTCTTCTACTCCACCGCCTATCCCCTGTCGCTGGAGCAGGGAACCGTGCTCATCGACAACGCCGAGGTGGGCTCGCAGCAGCAGGTGTGCTGCTACGCGGAATCAGACGACGGAGTGCACTGGCGCCGGCCGGCGCTCAATCGGATGCTCCAGGACACCTTCCCGGACAACAACATCATCTGGTATTGGCCCGGGTATTTCAACGACTCGCTTTCGGTCATCGAGGACACCATCGATCCCGATCCCAAGCGCCGGTACAAGATGCTCATCTACCACCACGACACCGACGACCCGGATCTGTGCGGCGGCTTCCCCTTTGTATCCCCCGACGGTCTGGAGTGGACGCGCACTTCCACGGTGCTGCCTACCCAGGACGCCGAGTGTCTGTGGCAGGACAGGCGGTCCGGACGCTACTACGCCTTCCTCAAGGATCGAGTGGGGAGCAACCGCAGCCGCATGCTGTGCATTAGTGATGACTTCAGCGAGTGGAGTGAGCCGCAGTGGATCATCACGCCCGACCACGGGGACCATCAGGGCACCAACTTCTACAACCAGACCGCCTTCACCATGGCGGGTCGGGCCCTGGGGTTCCTGAACGTGTACGACGTAACCACCCAGACCAGTTGGGTCGAGCTGGTGGAGAGCGGCGACACGCTCAATTGGCGCCGGATGCCCTCGCGCTCGCCTCTCCTGCAGCCCTCGGGGCCGGGAAGCTTAGACGGTGGGGGCGCCTACCTGGGGCTGAACGAACCGATTCTCATGGGCGACGAGTGCTGGTATTACTACTACGCCACGCCGTTGCGGCATAACGAGAGCGACGCCTCGGGAACCAGGAAGTCCACGCTCTGTGTGGCGGCTTTCACGAAGAACCGGCTGGTGGGGCAGCAGACGGAGGGTGAGGGATTTTTCGCCACCCTGCCCTTCCGTTGTCCGGGAGGACGGCTCCGGCTCAACTTTGCTTCCTCCGAGCCGGTGACCGTGGCCATGAAGCGCGCCGGCTATGGCGGGGAATACGACGGGTTCACCCGGGAGGAGTGCGAGCCGATCTCAGGAGACGTACAGGATGGAGAGATCCGCTGGAAGTCCGGGAAAAACCTGGCCGATCTGGAGGGA
>DAOVLG010000499.1 GCA_030631385.1 Candidatus Coatesiibacteriota bacterium
CTACGCCCCGCCCAATAACCAGCGGCCCGCAGAGGGGCCGCCCTACATAATTATTTCCTCTACAACAGTGAGAAAGGGATCGCCAGCGGTATTTTTGCCGGGTCTGGTATAATTAGCCGGAAATTGAGGCACCGCGGAGCACCCCGATGACCGGCCTTATTGACCTCTTCAAGACCGTCTTCGCCAGTTGGCGCCGCCACCCCATGCGCAGCGTCCTGACTACGTTGGGGATCGTCATCGCGGTGATGACGGTGGTGACGATCCTCTCGTTGGTGGGCGGGCTGGACAACTTCGTGCGCGAGCAGATCGGCTCCCTGGGCGCCAACAGCTTCATCATCAGCCGCACGGGGATCATCCAGAGCGAGGAGGAGTGGCTCGAGGCCTCAAAACGCCCCCTCATCACGTTGGACGAGTACAAATCCCTCGTCCGTAAACTGAAGGGGCGGTACCTGTACGCCTCGCCCCGGGTACGGGGCTGGCTCAACATCGAGGCGGGCGGCAACGAGCTCCGCTTCATCCGGACCCACGGCGTGGGCGCCGACATGTACAACATCAACGAGCGCCCGCTGACCGAGGGACGCTACTTCACCGAGGCCGAGCTCAACCGTCGCCGCCCGGTGGCGGTGCTGGGATACGAGGTCGCCGACGAGCTCTTTGGCGACACCGACCCCATCGGCCGTGAGATACGCATCGGCGGCAGGCGCTTCACCGTGGTCGGCGTCTACACCGAGCAGGGGCGGCTCATGGGCCAGTCCACCGACGACTTCGTTGACATCCCCTACACCGCCTTCCGCAAGCACTTCGGCTACCGGCATCCGGTCAACATCTACCTCCGGGCGCACTCCCAGGAGGAGCTGGCCGGGCTGATGTACGAGGCCGAACAGGCCTTCCGCGCCGTCCGCCACCTGAAACCGGGCGAACCCAATGACTTCGGCGTCGTTTCCGAGAAGCTCCTCGTCTCGGTCTTCGAGCAGATGACCGGGGTCATCTTCGCCGTGATGATCGTGGTGGGCGGCATCAGCCTGATCGTGGGCGGGATAGGGATCATGAACGTGATGCTGGTGGCGGTGAGCGATCGGACGCGCGAGATCGGCATCCGCAAAGCGGTGGGCGCCAAGCGCTCCGACATCCTGCGGCAGTTCCTCACCGAGGCGCTCCTGGTTACCACCGTGGGTGGGCTGATCGGCGTGGGGCTGGGGGCCCTTCTGGGCCATCTCATCGGCGGCGCGGTGGAGCTGCCGGTGGAGGTATCGGCGGGATCGGTGGTGCTGGCCCTGGTCTTCTGCGGCGTGGTGGGGGTGAGCTTCGGTATCTTCCCGGCGCTCAAGGCGGCCCGGCTGGACCCCATCGTCGCCCTGCAGAAGACGTAGGCTCATCCAGGCCGACAACGGGTGAGAGGGGTTAAGCGAAGGGCTCTTCTGAGCCCCCTTTTTCTTTTGGGTCAAGACAAGGGGTTTCAACCAGCGCCGGGCGCTGGACCCCGGCCTCGCGACGAGAGTTTGTTGTAGTTTGAATGCATCTGCCGC
>DAOVLG010000469.1 GCA_030631385.1 Candidatus Coatesiibacteriota bacterium
ATATTAAGTCTTATTTGATTCTTGCTATTCCTCATCCAGTATCGGGTAGATTTTTAGGTGTTGTATGCTTAGATTCTACAGAGGGAGATACTTTTACCTCAGATGATGACTTTATGTACACAAGGTTGGTTATTGACAAAATGGCTAAGATGCTCTACTATAAGGGTGTTGGTAAGAGGAGGTGAAGGAAATGCCGAAAGGGAAGGTTAAAACTCTTGTTAAGGTTACAGGACCAAAGGGTGGGTCAATTGAGCTTGTCTCTGTAAAAGGGGGGAAACCTTCAAAGCAGAGTAAAACAAAGAAATAATTCAAAGCTGTATTAACAAAGGCAGCCGTTGGGCTGCCCTTTTTTGTTGGTGAAGGGGGGCTTCTACTCGAAGATTTCGGTGAAGTAGAGGAGGAACAGCAGGGCGTCCTCGCCGGACATGCCCTCGACCTCGTCGGAGGTGTCGAGGTCGTCGGGGTCGTAGTAGGCTAATATCTCATCGTCGTCTCCGTCGGTGATGTGTCCGTGGTCGAAGTAGGCCAGAATTTGGAAGCGCCTGTCCTTGAGGCGGCCGGTGTCCTGTTCGCCCAGCTCTATGTAGTACTGGGTGACGTAGGAGGTGTTCTTCACCAGAATCTCCTCGCCCTGCTCCAGGCGGGCCAGGGTGTTGAAGTCCTCGTCCTTTATCCGGTCGGGCTCGATGTAACCCATGATCTCGTAGTCGGTGTCGAGGATCCGGTTCTCGTCGTCAATAAAGCCGAGGGTTTTGTAGTCGGCGTCCTGGATGCGCCACTCAATCCCGGTTCCGGCCAGGGCGGAGAGGATCAGAGCGGACATTAGTAAAAAGATTCCCTTCATGGCGCACTCCTTTGATCTCCCATCGGTTACACCATTTTAGCAACTTTCGGCGGGTATTTCAAATCCATCTCCTTGACGGGGCCCGCGGAGGCGGCTAAGATGGGGCGTACACCGCCTATGCCGGGAGGCCCGATGGACTGCGACCGCCGGGAAACCAATCTCGAGTTCTGCAACTGCACCTACTCCTGTGATAAAAAGGGCCGTTGCTGCGAGTGTATCCACTTCCACCGGAGGCTCGGCGAACTGCCCGCCTGCTATTTCGACGCCGAGGCCGAGCGGACCTGGAACCGCAGCATCTCCTATTTCGTCAGCCTTCACCGGTAGGCGTCGTTTTCGGTCCCCAAGACTTGCCAACGGCGGAAACTCCGACTATATTTAGAGAGACCCCCCGTCAACCCCGTTGAGAAATGTTTTTTAAGAGGTGGCAGGTCAGAAGGCTCAATTGCCCCGCGTGCGGGGGGGAGATCGTCGCCCTGCCGGGCGATCGTGCCTTCGCCTGCAGTCAGTGCGAGCTGGGTTTCGAGATAATCGAGGGCCAGGTCCGCCAGCTGTCGGCGAACCAGGTTTACCGCGGTTGGTGGCTCCGCGCCAGACCGGGTGGACCTTCGGGCGAGGGTGGAAACCGGATCGTCCTCTTGCCCTTCTGGCGCTTCGAGTTGACCGCCCCCGTCGATCCCTTTACACTGGACGACACCTCCCGCATCCCGCCCAAGGTCCGTAAGCGCGTGCGGGACGACGAGCGGTTCGATCTCTCCCGGCACCGCGTTTTCGCGTACTACCCCGCCTTCCGCACCTCTCACCCCATGACCGCCTTCGACCTTGCGGCCGCGCTCACCGACGCCCAGCCCGTCTACGAGCTGTCGGCGGGTGCCTACTCGGCCGGAGCCGTCCACTCCTCCGCCGGCGCCGAGCGGCGGCTCAGCTTCGCCACGGAGCAC
>DAOVLG010000532.1 GCA_030631385.1 Candidatus Coatesiibacteriota bacterium
ATTCTCCATTCGTCGTGATTCTCTTCTACGCGCTCCCCTGCTACGCGCTCCCCTACGGGTCGCCGCTAAACGCTGTGGACTTGTCGCCGCTAAACGCTACGGATTGTCGCTGCTAAACATTACGAGGTAGTTGTGAGCACCCCCAATTTTCCATTTTCCATTTTCCATTTTCCATTTCCTCCATTCTCCGCCTGGTGCCTTCGTGTCACATTGCCGCCGCCGGATTCTGTCAGGATGGCAGCCCGGACTCCGACGCGGAGTCGGCATGAGGCGCCTAACATCCTGCCCGGCAATACATTATAAAAGATTTGGCGTCGCCGCATAAAAGGGTACGCACGTTGCATTAGAGGAGTGTCGTAGACTGCGCCTGCGCTGTGACCAGAGCCAGGTGGCAGCATGGCCTGCCGGTGCGAAGGCGCGCCGGAGTGCAACCAGACGAAGAAGACGAAAACCCGACCCCTTGGCTTGTGAGGGAGTGGTTCTGTGTAAGGAGATAGGCTATGTCAAAGATTATCGGAATCGACCTGGGGACGACCAATTCGGTGGTAGCCGTCATGGAAGGCGATCAGGCCAAGGTGCTCACCAATGCCCAAGGAGCACGTCTGACTCCCTCGGTCGTCGCCTTTACCGAGAAGGGTGAGCGGCTGGTAGGCCAAACCGCCCGCCATCAGCAGGTGACCAACCCGGAAAACACGATTTTCAGCATCAAGCGGTTCATGGGCCGACGCCACAACGAGGTCGGCAGCGAGGAGAAGATCGTCCCCTACAAGGTGGTCGGCGGACCCGAGGAGCTGGTCAAGGTCGAGGCTCGCGGCCAACAATACACCCCGCCCGAGATCAGCGCCATGATCCTCCAGGACCTCAAGAAGACGGCGGAGGACTATCTCGGTGCCAAGGTCGAGCGGGCGGTCATCACCGTGCCGGCCTACTTCAACGACTCGCAGCGAAAAGCCACCAAAGACGCCGGTGAGATTGCCGGGCTTAAGGTCGAGCGGATCATCAACGAGCCCACCGCCGCCTCGCTGGCCTACGGGGTGGAGTCCAAAAAGGCCCAGAAGATCGCCGTTTTCGACCTCGGCGGGGGGGCATCAACCTTTGGTTGAATCTTAAAATAAAAAGAATGACTTAAAGAAACAACAAAAACAGCCAGGATAATAAAAAAAATAGTTCTTTTTTGTAAAATTTTCATTATTTTTTAA
>DAOVLG010000102.1 GCA_030631385.1 Candidatus Coatesiibacteriota bacterium
GGTAGCGGAGCGCCATCCAGCCTGCGGCCGGTACGCCGAAGAGGAACAGGACAGCGCCGAGCACACCCACCAGCCAGGGCCAACCGGGGAGCAACAGGAAAATGACGCAGGCGGCGGCGCTGGCAACCGTACCCGAGGCCAGGGGGAAGTAACCGGTGCCGCCGAAGCTGGCCACGACCAGGTAGGGAACCTCCCAGAACCGAATCGGGGGGACCTCGGGTATCGGAGTCCGTTTTAAAAAGACCATCTTCAGTCCTTCTCCTCCCCTCCAAGCCCACGCGAGAGCAACTCACGAGAGTTATACAGGTACTGGGCTCCCGAGAGGGTAGTTTGAGCCACCGATATTCCCAAAACCGCCAGGTAGAAGATCCGGCACCAGTGATCCAACAGCGCGCCCCACTCCAGCCCGAAGTAGGGGAAGCCGGAACGGGCCGTCAGATAGGCGAGCACGGTCAGGACGGCGATCATCTGGAGCAGGGTCTTGGCCTTGCCGAGCCTGGACACAGGGATGGTCGCACCTCGATGGGCGGCGTAAGCCCGCAGCGTCGTCACGATCAGCTCTCGCCAGATAACGATGAGCACGACCCACCAGGGCACGGCATCCACGACGATGAACGAAACGAGGGCGGTGATGACGAAGAGTTTGTCGGCGAAGGGATCGGCGAATTCGCCGAAAGCCGAACGAGTGCCGGTTTTCCGTGCAATGCGGCCGTCAATGAGATCGGTAATGGCGGCCAGGGTGAGGATTAGGAGCGCCGCCAGGTAGGTGAAGAAATGCCCGACGAGCACCGCCGCCACGAATAGCGGCGTCAGCGCGATGCGCAGGAGGGTGAGCTTGTTGGGCAGCGTCATCGCTCCGCCAGCGGTTCGGCGATTAAATCGTAGGGCAAGGCCCCGGTGTAGCCAACCTGGCGGAATTCACCGGGCCGCCAGTCGTGCCCCTCCGGCAGCGTCACCTTGACCACGCCGTCGGCCTCGGGACAGAAACGGTAACTCCTCGCTATTGCACTCTTCTCGGAAACGGCGTCCACGAGAACGGTGTCTGCTGAGCCGACCAGGGCATCGTGCTTGGCGAGAGAGATCGCCTCCTGGAGACTGTGGAGCGCCTCGGCGCGCAACGCTTTAATATCTTGTGGGACTGGGTCACCAAGCTCTTCAGAGGCGCGGGTGCCCGGCTGGGCGGAGTAGGCGAAGATACCGAGGTGATCAAAGCCCACTTCCCCAACGAAGTCGGTGAGACGGTCGAAGGCGGCCTGATCCTCGGTGGGGAAGCCGACCAGGGCTGTTCCACGGAGCACGAGGTCCGGCACGATCTCCCTGGCTTTTACGATCGTGGCATAGAGCGTACCGGCGTCTCCGGTCCGGCCCATTGATCGCAAGACACTCATGTCGGCGTGCTGGAAGGGGAAATCCAGGTATGGAACGAGCTGTGGATAGTAGGCGAGGGCCTCCAGGAACTCGGTATCCACCCTGGCCGGGTTGGGGTAGAGCACCCTCACCCAGAGCCCCTCCCCGGGCAATTGGAGGGAGAGCTCGGCCAAAAGCTGCGGTAGAGAGGGCTCACCGTAAAGGTCGCGTCCGTAGGCCGTGGTTTCCTGGGCGATCAGGATCAGCTCCCGCACGCCGCCCTCGGCGAGGGAGACCGCCTCGGCGACCACGTTCTCCAGGGGACGGCTCCGCTGTGGACCGCGCAGGGCCGGGATCGCGCAGAAGGTGCACCCCAGATCGCAGCCCTCGGCGAGTTTGACGTAGGCGATGTGGGGGAGGGTGAGCGCCACCCGCTCTGGCAGGGGATCGGGGTTCCCGTCGTACACACCGCCCGGCGGAGGGAAATCAAGCAGAGCGCCGTTACCCGCTTGACAATCCTCCAGTTGGTCCACCAGCTCGCCGATATGGGCTAGCGCCCCGGTCCCGGCGACGAGGTCCGCCTCGGGGAAGCGCTCGCACAGCTTCCCTTTGAGCGCCTCGGCGGCGCAACCGAGTACGGCGAGTTTCGCCCCGTGATACCTTCCCTTCAGCTCCACCAGCCGTTCGATCTCGGTAAAACTCTCCTCCATCGCCTCGTCGAGGAACCCGCAGGTATTGATGAGATAAAGCTCGGCCTCGTCTCCGTTCGTCAGCTCGTACCCCCGACTCTCCAACTGGGCGAGCATGACCTCGGTGTCCACCAGCGCCTTGGCGCAGCCCAGTGAAACGACGTGGACCCTTTTCAGCCGTCTACCCACTCGCACCGGCCGGGTGGATTAGAAGGAGGAAGGAACGCCGGTCCCGGGGGATGTTTGTCGGCATCCTCAGCGGTTCTCCTTCAGCCGGTTCGATCACCAGGTCCTTCTCGGTAAAGTATACGGCTTTTAGTTCACCCGATGAGAAGAAACTCACCGCAACTCGGTTGTAAGCGGCAAGCCCCCCGTCCTCCAGGAGCACCAGGCCGTTTCGGGCGCTTAAATTGGGGGTGAGATCGCAGAAGGCGACGGCCTCACCAGCCCTTTCTCCCAGGGTCTCCTCAACCCTCCTCCTCCGCTTCGCCGGCAGTCTTTCCAGGGAGAATATCTCCACCAGCCGCTCCCGCTCGGCGTGTTGGAGGGCGGGCATATCCTTGTCCGGATCAATGCCCCTGGCCAGGCGCTCCAGGGCCTGAAAATCGGTGAGAACGAGGCGGACGGTCCCGAACCAGCGCGGCCGCTCTTCCAACGCCGCGGCCTCCAAGTCCCACGGTTCGCCGAAGCCGGAGAGTGAAGCCAATTCGTGCTGATACTCGATCATCTCCCCCAGCGGAAACTCGACGGGAACATCGTTGATACGGAACTCGTGGGGGCCGGTCAACTCCAGATAACGCGCCCAGGCGTAGACCGTGTTGACGATGGAGTTCCGCAGCTTTGGCCAGTATTCGGGAGCGGTTTTGATAACCCCTCTTTGGGCGGCCTGGGACAACATATGCAAAGCCAGGCGCAAAGCGCGCAACCGGGCTATCAGCTCACCCCAGACCACGGCGGTGTTCTTCTCGGCCAGCATGTCGGAGACACGCTCGGCGAAATACACCTGCCCACGATCGCTCAGGAGTTCCAGGCGCAGCTCACCCCTCTCCCCGGAGTAGGGGCCGCCCGGGGCGAAATCCTTCAACGCAAGCTCCTCCCGGTTCTCACCGTCGCGCTGGACCTCCCCGCCGGTGACGAGATGGACCTGGCCGCAGTCGGGGCAGGCCACCGGTGCGTCCTGCTTAACCCCGACCCCGAACTCCGCCTTGCAGCGGACGCAATGGATATGCGAAAGGTAGGTCTGGTCGAGGAAGATGAGGGGGAGACCACACTCGATACAGGTGATCCAGGGTAGATCGCGCAGGGTGTTCTGCTCCGTCCTGCAGCGGGGGCAGGTGAAGCGGCGCGGCGGGACGAGTAAGTCCTTTAGAAACCCGATGAACCCGATGAGGAAGGCTATCAGACCTCCGGCGCCCAGGGGGATGCCGAAGAAGATACCCACGGCCCCACCCTGCAACACCAGGATCAGCCCGGCGGCGGCTAAAAGCAGGCCGAGACCCGCGGTACGCAGGTTCCTTCTAAAACGCTCACGTCTGAGGTTCACCGTTTTCATCTAGTCCACTTCGACCACTTCGACCCCGGCGGGCGGGGTGAAATTGAAAAGGGACCGGTCAACCTCCATGTTCAAACCGATGTTGGACAAACGGTAGGAGATCGTGTTTCCCAGGTCGTCGGTCAGCTCGAACTCGGCCGGGAGCCAGGTTTTGCGGTCAATCCAGATGCGGCCGTTCGGGTATGCATTCCCGGCGGAGAGGGCGGTCATGCGCAGCACCACCGTCGCGCGACCGTCCACCTCCTCCTCGCCCACGAGTTCGTAGCTGTAATCCCTCTCAAAGTATCCAATCAGGTCCACCAGCATCTCCCGCTCCTCGTAGTCGTCCACCGAGGAGACGATGACCTGGTTGTTCATCGGGGTGTAGAGCCACACCGTCTCGCCGTTGCAGACCAGTGATTGCTCGAAGGGGCTGACGTAGTCTATGCGGAACATGTCCGGTAAGAGACTGGTCATCGTACCGCGCATGACGCGCCTCTGACCGAGCATGGCCGAGGCGGTGACCCGGCGAACCTCGCAGGTGAAGGTCCGGGCGTCGGCGTAGGCCGCCTTGACCCTGGCGATGACCTCCTCGGTGGTTTGCTCCAGGGCGACGGCCACGGTGAACACCAGTAACACGATAAGTAGAACTAGGTTCCGCATCTTCCTCCCGGTCTCGCTCATGGCTACGCCGGTCCACGGGGAGTGGTTCCACCCCAGTAGTCCACGACGGCGGCCACATCTCGCTCGTCCACGAAACCCCCCTGGAGGCGCAGCGGTTCAGCCGCCCCCACGGGAAGGAACAACAGGTCCCCGCTGCCGCTTAGTTCGTCGGCGCCTTTTAGGTCCAGGATCACCCGGGAATCGGTCTTGGAGCGGACCTTGAAGGCGATCCGGCTGGGGAAGTTGGCCTTCATCACCCCGGTCACCACGTCCACGCTGGGGCGCTGGGTGGCCACGACGAGGTGGATACCGACGGCGCGGGACATCTGGGCCAACCGAGCCAGGGGCTGTTCCACCGCCTTACCCGTGGCGGCCATCAGCTCGGCCAGTTCGTCCACCACCACGGTAATGTATGGCATCGGCACCTCGCCGCGCTCCCCGGCCGTGGCGTTGAGGGTGGCGATGGAGCGGTTGCGGGTCCGGGAGAGTCTCTCGTAGCGCTGTTCCATTTCGTCCACCAACCGCCCGAGGACGGCGAGAACGGCGTAGGGATCACTAATCGGCGCCGTCAGGAGGTGGGGCAGACCGTCGTAGGGGATCAGCTCCACGCGGCCGGGGTCAATCAGCACCAAACGGAGGTGGCGAGGGCCGACCCGGCAGAGGAGGGAGAGCAGAAGCGCATTGAGGAAGACGCTCTTCCCCGAACCGGTGGTGCCGGCAATCAACAGGTGCGGCATCTCGGTCAAGTCGGCCACGACCACCCGCATGTCCTGGGTCAGGCCCACCGGGAAGGCGAGGGGGCTCTCGTGCTCCTGCCAGGTTGGTTCCTCTAAAAGCTCGCGCAGCCGGACCATCCGCCTCTTCGTAAGGGGAACTTCCAGGCATACCGTTCCTCGTTCGGGGTTGGGAGCGAAACGAACCTGTTGACACCCCAGGGCCAGCGCTATCTCCGGTTTGAGACGCTCCAGGGTGTTGATCCTCGTCCCCGGGGCTAGGCGCAGCTCGAAGCGCCCCAGGCTCGGCCCCTCGGCGTACTCCACGACGTTCGCCGCCACCCGGTGATGTTCCAGTAAATCGGTGAGAGCCCGTACCCTGGCGTGCCGCTTCTCGGGGTCGTCGGGCTGCTCCAGGGTCTCCAGAGGGCCGAGGATATCCAGCGGGGGAGGTTCCAGGACGGCACTCGTACCCGGTTGCTGCCATTCGGGCAACCGACCGCCAAGGCTCTCTTCAGCCTCCGGCCCCGGCGGAGGGGGTTGCGTTTTAACCGGCTCAGGTTCGGTGGTTTTCGGAGTGGGAGGTTCCGGTTCTCTAACCTTAACCTCCCCGGTCAAAGACGTGGCCGCCCTAACCTCCATCGGCCGTTCACCGCGGCGGCTCTTCATCCGGCGGTTAACCTTCTCGGCAACCCAGCGGCCCCCCTTGGCAATCCCCCAGCCGATCACCGACAGCCTGACGCCGGTGGCCAGGGTGAAACCGAGAACCAGACCCGCCAAACCCAGAACTATCGTGCCCAGGGAGCCGACGGCTCTCAAGGCCCCTTCGGCGATGCCGACGCCGATCCTACCGCCGTAGCCGTGCCAGGGGATTCCTGGCTCGCCGATGCCGGTCAAACAGAAGAGAACCGCGAGGGAGGTAACGAGGACGAGAAAGCCGAGGATTCTCCGGCCGAGTCTCTCCCAGGCGCCCCGGAGGAACTCTACCCCCACATAGACGACGGTCAGGGACAGAGCAAGGGCGAGGTAGCCGTAAAGCCACATCTGAGCCCTGCCCCAGGAGAGGCCGAGGTCGCCGACGAAGCCGGAGGCAACCTCATCGAGGTTATCGGGGGCGCCTTGACCCAGGTAGACCACCAGGCTCACGAAGGACAGGAGCCCGGCGACGAGCAGAAAGAGACCCGCCCCGGTCATCCGCTTCTTACCCTTCTTTTTTCTTCTCTTAGCCATTATTTCACACGATGATCAATGAGACCGTCGCCGCCGCCGCGCAGTAGACGCCGAAAAGCCAGAAGCGTCCGCTCTCGACGGTCCTCATCACGACCTTGATCGCCCCCAAGGCGGTCACGAAGGCGATCAATCCGCCGATTAGATACACCGGCCAGGGTAGCAACAGACCGCGCGCAAGAACATCACCAATCTCAACGAGATTGGCGCCGAGGATGGCCGGTAGGGAGAGGAGGAAGCTGAACTCGGCGGCTCGGCGCTGCTGTTCACCTAGATGGATCCCCGCGGCGATGGTCGCCCCGGAGCGGCTGATCCCCGGAAGGATGGCCACGGCTTGGGCGAAGCCGACGGAGAGGGCGCACCACCAGGGTGGCGCGGGGGATTCCCCATTCCCTATCCTATCGGACCGCTCCCCGCTTCTTTTTCTCAGAAGCAGACTGA
>DAOVLG010000377.1 GCA_030631385.1 Candidatus Coatesiibacteriota bacterium
AGAATGGAATTCGAGATTTACGACACCGCCCCCGAAACGCTCCCCACCGAGGCCATCCGAGCCAGAAGTGTGGCCACGATCCACCAGCGCTTCGGCAACGCGGACCTCGCCAGTTGGAACATCGCCAACCTCGGGCTGGTGCGGGGGGAGCGGGTGATAGACATCGGCTGCGGGGTCGGCCACATCACCATTCAGTTGGCGCGGGCGGTTGCGCCACAGGGTCATGCCAAGGGGGTTGACAACGAAGAAGATTACGCGGCGGCCTGGGATGCGCTCGACAAAAGCGACCTGCCCGTCTCCTTCGACCTCTGGCGATGGGGGGTTCGGTGGCCCTGGCCCCACGGCTCCTTCGATGCAGCAGTGGCCAACCTCACCTTCTCCATCCTGCCCAACCTGGACCTGGCCGTGGAGGAGGTCGTCCGGATCCTCCGCCCCGGCGGCAGAGCGTTGATCACCGGCTCGGCTCCCGACGATCAGGCCGACTTCATGCACATGCACACCGAACTGGTCGGCGAGCACCCGACCGCCGAGATGGCCGCCCGGGGAAGGGACACCTCTACCGAGGTGCTGCCGCTCCTGGACGCCCTTGTAGGTCCGGGAAAGCGCGTTAACTTCGCCAACGATCTTACTTTTAAGCGCCCTGGCGACGTGGTTGAGTTTTACGCCACCGGGAAGCTCTACGGGCTTTTGGGCACCGATTGGAAAACGCGCGACGACCTCCTGGACCTGATCTACCATGCCGCCGAGGCCCACATCTTGAAAAACGGCACCTTCATCGTCAAACGGCGGCTGGTGGGCGGCCTTTACATCAAAGAGCCCTGATTTCGACCCCCATGAAACGCCGGATAGCCATCCTCAGCGGTTGCCGCTCCGACTACGGCCTGCTCCTTCCCCTCCTGCGACGGGTAAGCGAGGAGCCCGCGGCGGAGCTCATCCTCTACGCTGCGGCCGGTCATCTCTCCACCTCCCGGGGGATGACCGTTGAACAGATTCGCCGCGACGGATTCGAACCGGTGACCCTGGCACCGGTGGACGACTCCGACGACACCCCGGCAGGCATGGCGACCCTGGCCTCGAGGGTGACCGGAGAGCTGACCCGCCTCTGGCGCGAGGACCGACCCGACTGGCTCGTCGCCCTGGGAGACCGGGTAGAGGTACTGGGCGCCGCCGTTGCCGCTTGGTACTGCCGCGTTCCCCTGGCTCAACTCCACGCCGGCGACCTCTCCCTGGTGGACGACGGACCTCGCCATGCCGTCAGCCGGTTGGCCCACCTCCTCTTCCCGTCCACCCGATCGGCCGCAAACAGGCTCCTCCGGTGGGGGGAAGAGGCCTGGAGGGTTCGGATGGTGGGCTCCCTGGCCGCGGACCACGCCCTCGCGTATCCGCCAAAAACCCCGCAGGAGCTCACCGCCCTGAGTGAAGAAATCGGCGTAGAACTTGAGGGCGATTTCCTGGTGCTGGTGTACCATCCTCTCCCCGGCGAACCCGAGAGAACGGCACGGGGTTTAAGGGCCTGTCTGGAGGCCATAGACTCGGTATCGCTCCCCACCCTCGTCCTCCACCCCAACGCCGACGCCGGTGGCCGGCCGATCACCGAGGAGCTGGAGCGGTGGGTGGCTCTGAAACCCACCCGCACCCTTCACGCCAACCTGCCGCCGCGAATCTTCATCGAGCTTCTACGCCGAACCCGGGCGCTCGTCGGCAACTCCTCGGCGGGGCTCATCGAGTGCTCGGTGCTCCGAACACCGGCGATAAACGTTGGTCCTCGGCAAAAGGGACGAGAGCGTGGAACCAACGTACTTGACGTCGGCGCCGATGCCACAGAGGTCCAGACGGCACTGAAGAGGATCCTCGCCGATGGCGACATCCGCCTAAAACTCCACCGGGAGACCTCTCCCTACGGTGACGGTGGGACGGCGGAGAGGGTCCTGAAAAGCCTCCTCGAAACCCCCACCGATGAGAGGCTCCTCGACAAAACGCTTACCGGCTAGCCGAAGAGGTGAACGATGTCCGGACTGGAGAACCTCTACGTCTCCCCCGAAGACGCACTACGCCGGGCGATGGAGGTGATCAACAACGGCCGCAGGGGGATGGCGCTGGTGGTGGATGATGAGGGACGGTTGCTGGGCACCCTCACCGACGGCGACCTTCGACGCCACCTCTTACGGGGCGGCGGGCAGGAAGACGCCGTGGATACGTTTTTCTGCCGTGAACCGATCACGGCCCAGGAAGGCTACGATCGAGCCGAGTTAATCGCCCGGATGGAACGACGGGGGATCAAACTCGTCCCCCTCCTGGCGAACGGCAGACCGGTGAAGCTCCTGACCCCGGCGGACTTGGCGATTACCGACCGACCGGCGATCCTGGGTGGTTCACCCCTGTTTGAAAAACCCCTCCCCTTCGCGCGTCCGACACTGCCCCCCTTCGAGGAGCTGACCGCCGATCT
>DAOVLG010000466.1 GCA_030631385.1 Candidatus Coatesiibacteriota bacterium
ACGACTGGGATACCTGGGACGAGCTCTGGGAGGAGGACATCTGGGACCAGGGGCGCTGGGTGCAATAGGGGGGTGTTACAGATGCACAGGGTTGTATTTTTTGTCTTTTTAACGGCCGCCCTCGGTATGGCGCAGCTCGATGTGGCATTCATGATTAAAAATAATGATTACGAATGGGAGACGGCCCAGGATTACTTCAACGCCGATGAACGCTTCGACGAGGTTAATTTCTACAACTGCTGGTTAGGCACACCGAACTTCGGTGAGTTCTTGAAGCACGACGCGGTTTTCGCCGGGGGTGGTGCGCGCTACTATGATCCCGTTATCTTCGGCGACCGTCTGGCCGATACCATCCTGCGCTCCGGGGCGGTCGAGCTGGCCCACTTCGCCGACACCGGTGGTGTGGCGCTCAGCATGGCGGAGAACGTTGCCGCTACTAATTACACACCCCATATCGGCCACCGTTGGACCGGGGACGGCTACTTAATCATGGCCAACGCCGCCTGCTACCTGACGGGATACTCCGAAGTCCGCGAAGCCTCCTGGGGACAGATCAAGGCCACCTTCTAGACGATACCCTCGTCCATACAATATGAAAAACCGGCGCTTGGGTGGCGCCGGCTTCGTTTATTCCGGGCGCTAAAGCCCGGCGGGTCTATTCGACCTCGACCTTGATCTCGCGAGGCTTGGCCTCCTCGGCCTTGGGGATGGTGATGATCAGGATGCCGTCCCTGTACCTGGCCTTGACGGCGTCGGCCTTGACCTTCTGGGGGAGGCTGAAGCTGCGCATGAACTTGCCGTAGATGCGTTCGACCCGGTAGAAGTTCTCGTCCTCGGCGCGTTCCTCCTGGTTCTTCTCACCCTTGATGGTCAGGGTGTTGTTGTTGATGTCCACGCTGATGCAGTCGGGAGAGACACCGGGTAGCTCGGCCCGGACCACGATGTCATCCTTGGTCTCGCTGATGTCCACCCGGGGCGCCCAGACGATGTCTTCTGACTTCTTGGAAGGCCCGAAGAAATCCTCGACGAGACGGTTCATCTCTTCCTGGAGGGTCATCCAATGTGGATTGGGAGTCCAGCGGACGATGGCCATTGTCATCACTCCTTGTCAGTTTGGCGTCGGTAACGCTGAAGTTTTATGTTGATCTGCTTCGGCCTTATTTGATCGCAAAGGATGTGCCAGCTTGGTATGTTATCGCAACAGTGTAAATATCATGTAGTTAACAATAAAGAGCAGGTATACTTACGCTGTTGAATGCAGGCCATTATGGCGCAGTTGTTGAAAATTCTGACATAGGAGTTTGCGCCTTGCCCCAGGGGTATCGGTGTGGTAACCTCCATCGGCATGGAGGGATTGGCTTTAAGGTTATTGTCAGGGAGAGACCTTGAACACGACTTCTGATTTCCGCAACGGTCTAAAAATCCTTTTCGACGGTGTCCCCCATACGATCATGGAATTTCAGCACGTGAAGCCCGGCAAGGGTCCCGCCTTCGTCCGCACGAAGCTGAAGAATCTGGTCAGCGGGGCCATCTTCGAGCATAAGTTCCGGGGCGGCGAGAAGGTGCAGGCCATCACCCTCGACGACAAGGACGTTACCTTTACCTACCGGGACGGGGACCTTTACGTCTTCATGGATGCGAAAACCTTTGAGGAGATACACCTCGACGCGGACGTCCTCGGTGATACCGTCAAGTGGCTGACCGAAGGAATGGAGCTCTCGATTCAGTTCTACGAGGGTAAGCCGTTGACCATCGGGCTCCCCTCGGCGGTGGAGCTGATGGTCACCCAGACCGATCCCGGGGTGAAGGGCGACAC
>DAOVLG010000480.1 GCA_030631385.1 Candidatus Coatesiibacteriota bacterium
AATGTAGGGCGGGGATTCCATCCCCGCCGCGGCGGCCCGCACGCCCTACACAATGATCCCCTCGCCCCCTTTTAGGGGGAGGGGGTTAGGGTGAGGGGGGGTAAAACCGGGCGACCGCGGACGGGCGCTCCTGAGACAAGGGGTTTAAACCCCTTGCTCCGCATATCACATATATCTCACAATATCAACACAATACGCGGTCTGTAATACAAACCTAATCTGTAACCCGTTGATACTAAAATGCTTATCTCTAACTCCTTGATATTTATACCGAACAATTGTTCGCCGTGTTTAAAGGCTGTAATATCAGGCTGTTGAGCACAACTTCATCCACGACGATTCAGACGTTGTGGATAAATAAACGGCCTTGAGAATCGGTGATTCGGTCATTTGGTGTTATAAAATCACAAGTTTCGTGTAAGACAATGATATTAAACAGCTTACTCACAACACGGTAAGTCTCTATATTTCAAGAGAATACGGCGTAAATAATCTTAGCTTGAGGTTGTCTAGTACAATGAACTGGTCTGTATTACATACTGGTATGTGAAACATACCACTCTCCACGCAACCAACGGTATTTTTCAGCGGTTTCACCTCTGGTTTATTTACCGAAAACTGAACCCGCCGACCAGCCGTTCCAGCTCGGTCGCCAGCCGGTCCTCCTCCTCCGGGTCGAGGATCAGGTAGAGTAGGTAGACGCCGGAGCGGGTTAAAAAGGCGTAGGCGCGGACCCGGCGTTCACCGACGGTAAAGTGAAGGGCCGCGGCCGGCTCGTCCCCGTCGCCGCCGTAGCGATCCAGATCGAAGACCTGACCGTAGCGCCGGCGGCACTCCACGGCCAGATAGCGGACCAGCTCCTCCAGGGCCTTCTCCCGATTCCCGATGTCGAGTGCTCCGGTCAGCCCGTCGGGCGCCTCGAGGAGGATGTTGCCGGCGACGTAGCCCTCCCCCTCAGCCCGGTAGAGCGCCACCACGTCTTCACCTTCGTTTACCGTCCAGTGGTCGGAGGGGGCGAAGAGGGTCAGCCCCTTCCAGGTAAAAACCTCTCCCTCCTCCAGCCTGACCGCGGCGAGGGTCGTTCCAACGGCGATAAGGAGGGTGCAGGAGATTGACCGGCGGAGCATCACCAGCGGAATTGGGCCAGCAGGGCGTTCATGGCGCCTTCTAGCCCTCCGGCCAGGCCGGCCCGGCACCAGATCGTCAGGTTTACCAGGCGCTCGGAGTCCCAGATCAGGTACTCACGGTTGTAGCGATCCCCGGCAAAGAACTCCCAGGAGACCACCAGGGGACCCTCGTCGCCGAAGTAGAACGGGCCCTCCATCTTGGTGACCAGACCGTAGCTCGCGCCGATAATATCGTCCAGGTAACCGAGGAGGTAGTCGGCCTGAGCGGTGCGATCCATACCGGCGAGGTCCTCGGGTGGTTCCAGCTCCACCGCCCAGGCGCCGAGCCGCTCACCACCCAGATCGCGGGAGACGAGGGCCGGTCCGGTCTCATCCCCGGCATCCTCCCACGTCTCACCGTCCGAGACAGGGGTGAGAAGCATCCCGGCCCACTCGCTGCGCACCTCCCCCCTCACCACCGAGGTCAGGCCGAGTGTCGCCGCGAGGAGAACCCCGACGACCGACCTCAAAGCTCGACCTTCCCCTCGGCGAGGGGAACCGATTCATAGCGGCCCTTTTCGTTCCGCTGCAAACGG
>DAOVLG010000208.1 GCA_030631385.1 Candidatus Coatesiibacteriota bacterium
ATGGACAGGTTGCGAAAGGTCGAGTCGCCGAAGACGAAGTCGTATTCCGCGTTGGCGGTGAAGTTACGCAGGTTGGTGATGTCGATAAAACCCGTTTCGTCGATGTTGAACCGCGGGGCGCTGTCGAAATATGACACCCAGGTCTCGAGGTTGCCGGCCCGGTAAGAAAGGCCCAGGTCGGAGGTGAATTGGTCCTCGATGTCGTTCTCCCCGTAGCGGCTGTCATAGGTGGCCAGCATCCCGCCCCACACGTTCCAGACGCTCTCATCCCAGTAGACGTCGAAGTCCAGGCCGTAGGAGCCGAAGTCGTAGGCGGGCTGGGTGCCGATCCCTTCCAGCTCGACCGCCCGGGCCAGCCGCCCGGTACCCACCAATCCGACGAAGGAGTTGGGGGCCACGTCCAGGGTCACCCGGGCCACCCCCCAGTCGGACTCCGGCTCGCTCCCCAGGTCGGTCACCGCCTCGCCGGTGTGGGCGTAGAAGGCCCCGATCCCCACCGGTCCCAGCTTGCCGGTCAGCCTTCCCCCGGCGATGATCTGGGCGTCGTGGTAGATGCCGTCGGAGTCGAACAGACGCTTGCCGATCCGCCGGGAGTAAAAAGCGGTGCAGGGCACGGTGTAGAAGTAGTTCGAATCCCGGAGGAAGAAGGGCCGGGTCTCCGGGGTGTAGAGCTGGCCGAAGCCGATCTGGTATTGGTCCGGGTCCAGGTCTATCTCGGCGTAGTCGGAAAGCACCGTCGTGGCCAGGGTCAGATTGCTCCCGATGTCAAAATCCACATCCACACCGCCGATACCGTTGAAATCGTACCCGTCGTCCTCGAAAAGTAGTGGATATATCCGGTAATCCCCCTTGGCGTACGGCACGATTTTTAATCCGAGACCCTGGGAGATGTCCTCGATCCCGGTCAGGCGCACCGCGTCCTCGGTGTAGAACATGTTGTGGTCGTAAGGGACCTCGACTGCGTACGTCTCCTCGCTCTTCGAACGGATCACCCGTCCGGCGTTGAACAGCCAGGGCCGGTCCGGGTCGTAGTCGAACTTGAAGTTCGAGAAGGGTATCTCGAACTCGGCGGCCCAGCCTCCGGAGTTGACCGCGGCGGCGACGTTCCAGTGCGCGTCGTACTGGTAGTTCGAGTACGTCGCCCGGTGGTTGTACAGACAGTCGAACTTGCACCCGCGGGGGTTCGTGGCGAAGTAGTAGAGCTGAAGCCCGGCGCCGGTGGGGTCAATCCAGAGGTCCACGTTGTCGTCGTTGGTCAGGGAGCTGTCCCGTCTTCGCCGCCGGCTGACGATCCCGTCCGGTTCCGAATCGGTGCATTCAAAGGCGGCGTACAGGGCGTATCCGGTGTAGCAGAGCCGGAAGCGGGTGAGTTCGGTGGAGGGCTCGCCGGGTAGCGGATCACGCTGGATGAAGCCCTCGATTATCGCTGCCTCGTCCCAGCAGGGGTCGTTCAACTCACCGTCCAGAACCGGCGCCTCCTCGACACGCACCGCTTCCAGGGTAACCTCGGCGAAGGAGGCGAGGACCAGGATGACAAGCAGAAGTAGCGCGCCTTTAGACATGGTTCTTCCTTTCACAGAGGTTGACACAGTCGGAGGGTGGGTATATATTCTTGAGACATCCTTGAAATTCGAGGTTTTTCGTAGGGGCGACCCTCTGCGGTCCCCCGCGGGTGGGGCAGAGCACCGCCCCTACGGGATAAGCCTGTTTTTTTCAAATGCACCGCCAAAACAATAAACAGTGTTAATATCGCGGTTTTCAGAGCTCTCTTCTTAAGCGTTGAAAAAGACCTTTCGATACTAATACTGAATGGAACGCCGTACGCGGAGATAATTGAGCTTATACTACTGATTCTCCCCGCGAAACACGATCGAACGGAACGCCTTCGTCAAGTCTCCTTACTGCAATTTGGGAGCGACCAGCGGGAGCGCCGCTCGCGGAGACTGCGCATCGAAGTCCGTGAACTCACCTCGCGGAGCATGGTCAAGCGGAACGCTTGCCGGAGTGGTGAAACAGGTAGACGCAGGGGACTCAAAATCCCCCGGACCTCGGTCCGTGCCGGTTCGAGCCCGGCCTCCGGCACCACCAGCATGATGCTGGACCCGGTTCCGCGAGGAAGAGTTGATGTATGCGTAAGGGTATCACCGCGAGCGATGCCCGTTTTCATTCCTTACCTCCGGCACCAGCTTGAAGCTGGACACTGTTCCGCGAGGATGATTCATAGACATTCGAGAGGTTGACACCGCGAGCGGTAACAACTAATAAGACACGGAATATTTCGTTCCGGTTTCAGCCGATGGTATGAACAAGGGCCGCCCACCGCTGGACGGCCCCCATCTTCCGGTTCGTTTACTTCCCTGACAGATTTTCTATCTCTTCCTTGACGCCGGCGATCTCTTTCTCGAGGGTTTCCTTGAGCTCTTCGAGCTCCTTAACCTTCTCCTCTTTGGTGTAGTAGCGCCGCCGTAAAGAAGGGCCGCAACATCCGGAGTCTCCGATGTGCATGGCGATCATCTTTCTAACCATGCCCGGATGCGGGAAGTGGGATTGGGGTTCGCAACACATGTTTCCTCCTTGGGTTGAGATTTGTTTGTGAAGGCCTTCATCGTGGAAGCCGTTTAGGGCACCGCCAACTTGGGTATTTGGAGCTCGGGCCGGTTGATCAAGTTGATCAACCGGAAACGGCCGCTGAACCTGGATTTCATCTCTCCTCCTTCTGTGAATCTGCTTAACTCTTTCGTTTCAACTTTGCGTTTTGGCGAAGGGTTCGTTTACAAAAGACCTGCATGTAACTCGGTGTAACCTTAAGTATTTAAGCGTCTTCTTAACATTTAGGATAAAAAAACCTACTCCCCCGCCTCTTCCTTGATCTTTAACTCTGAGATTTTCTCGTTGAGCCTGCGCAGCTTTCTCTCCAGCCGTTCCTTGTACTGTATTAGCTCATCGTAATCATCCGGGGTTGACCCCTCCTCGTCACGCTCATCCGGGTTGACGCCGCAGGCGCGGTTCATCTCGCAGCAGCAGTCCTCGAGGATCTCCACGTTGAGCGTGTAGGGTATGCGGTAGCCGTGCCGCTCGCCGTCTACCAGCCCGACAATGCGCAGCGCCTTCAGATGCTGAGAGGCGGCGGCGGTGGTTATCCCCAGCAGTTCGGCGATTTTCATCGCGCCGAGGGGGCCGTGGTGCCGCAGAATCTTGATGATCTTCAAGCGGCGCTCGGCGCCGAGGACGCGAAATATTTCGGTGGGGTCTGGTTCGTGTTTGTGTGGCATTTTTACTGAGTGGTTTTGTATTTAAGCAACCACTTAAATAATAGCCCCTTTTTCTCCTTTTGTCAAGAAAAATGTGAAAAAAGTTTTAAAAGTGATTATGGCCTACTCCTCGTAGCGACCGCCGAGGTGCTCGGCCAGGAAGCGCTCGACGCGCCAGCAGGCGTCCAGGCGGTTCTCCGGCCGGGTCATGCCGTGTCCCTCGTTTTCGTACACCACGTACTCGTACTCGATTCCGGCCTCCTCCAACGCCGCCGAAATCTGCTCCCCCTCACTGAGCTTCACCCGTGGGTCGTTGGCGCCGTATATCAAAAACATCGGTATCCGAATCCGGTCCACGAAGTTGATCGGACTGCGGCTCAGCAAAAATTCGCGTTCGGTCTCCGGATTACCGACGCGTCGGAAGAAGTTCTCCTGGCCCACACGCCAGTAGGGCGGTACGGTTTCGATGAAGGTCACCAGGTTCGCCGGACCGATGCCTGAAACGGCGCAGGCGTAGAGGTCGGGGGTGAAGGTGGCTCCGGCCAGGGCCGCATAGCCGCCGTAGCTCCAGCCGAAGATGGCGATCCGCTCCGGATCGGCGATCCCCAGCTCCACGGCCCAGCTCACCGCGTCGGTGAGGTCGTCCTGCATCTTTCCGCCCCACTCCTTGTCACCCAGATGCAGGAAATCCTTCCCGTAGCCCTCGCTGCCGCGGTAGTTCACCTGCAACACGGCGTAGCCTCGGTTGGCAAGAAACTGGACCTCGCCCTGGAAGCCCCACATGTCCCGGGACCAGGGACCGCCGTGGACCATCAGAACCAGCGGCAGCTCACGCGGCAGGACTCCGGGCGGCAGGGTCAGGTAGCCCTGGATGGCGAGGCCGTCCCGGGCCTCGTAGGAGATCGGTATCATCGGGGCCAGGGTGTACTCGTTCAGCTCGGGCCGGATATCGAAGATCTTCTCCACCCTTTGTTCGTCTCGGTGGTAGACGTAGGCCGCCGAGGAGCGGTTATCGAAGTAGACGGTCAACAGCCAGGTACGGTCGGCGGCGGAGCGGTCGGCGGCGGAACGGTCTTGGGGCTTTCCGGCTCTATGTGTTCGGCAGGCCGGGGCTTAGCGGGCGGCGGCGCCGGGGTTTGCTTCGGCTGCGGCTGGGGTGGCCGAAGCGGATGTATCCGACGACAAACCTCAAGGGCCTCCCGAGGATCATCGCCGGGAGCGACAAAGAGCATC
>DAOVLG010000189.1 GCA_030631385.1 Candidatus Coatesiibacteriota bacterium
ACCTTCTCGGTGATCAAGAGCCCTATGTTCTGCTCCGGGTACGCCGCGCCGGTGGGATGGTACTGGATCGAATCCATGAAGCGCAGCTCGACCCCGGCGCGGTAGCCGAGTACAAGGCCGTCGGCGGTGGCGCCGTAATGGTTGGTGGTGGGGAAGCCCTGGATGTGGAGCCGACCGATGCCGCCCGTAGAGATCACCGTGGACTTGGCGCGCACGACCTTTAACTCGCCGGTTTCCATGTTCTTCAGCACGGCCCCGCCACAATGTCCACGGTCGTCCAGGATCAGCTCGACGGCGGGCTCGAACTCGACGACCTCGATCTCGGGCCGGTTGCAGATCTCGTCGCGCAGCACCCGCATGATCTCAGTACCGGTCATGTCGCCGGCCGAGTGCATCCGTTTGCGGGTGGTGCCGCCGCCGTGCAGGGTGGACATCACCCCTAAAGTATCCTTGGTGAACATCACTCCCAAGCGCTCCAACCACTCGATGACCAGCGGGGCGTCGTTGGTCAACGCGGCCACCAGCTCGCGGTCGTTGGTGAAGTGCCCGCCGCCCACGGCGTCGAGGAAATGGATGACAGGGTTGTCCTGTGGCTTGTCCGCCGCCTGGATGCCGCCCTCGGCCATAACCGTGTTCGAGTCACCGTGCCGGAGCTTGGTAACCATCAGGACCTTGGCGCCCTCCTCCTGAGCCGTGAGGGAGACCGCGGCGCCTGCGCCTCCGGCGCCGATTACCAGCACGTCCACGCCGTAGTCAACCTTCTCGAGATTGATCTCCACGTTGGCCAAGAGGGAGTGGGCCTCGATTTGATCGGCGAACTCGTCGGGAACACGCTCTCCCCTGTTCGGACCCACGGCCAGGTTCCGCATCCCCGTGTCCTTGTAATCGGGGTGGAATTTGTTCAGAACCCGCTCCCGCTCCTCCATGGACATCGGTAAAAAATAGCCGATGCCTTCGAGCGCGCCCAACTCCTGGGCGTCGGCGGTGTTTAGATTGGTCTTCCCCGGCTCGTCCGATAGGGAAACCTGGTCCTTGATCGCCTCGAATATGTCTTTGTCTATACCCGGGACGTGCAGCAGGTCCAGGAGGTCACGGAAGAGCCCCTTCTCCGCGCGGTAGGCGACGATGCGTTTTGGTGCTAGGCGTTTAGCGATGCGCACCTGTCTGGTGGCCGCGACCTTTTCGATAAGATCCTTCAGCGCGGGTGTGTAACCCATCGAAAACTCCTCATGGCGTTACCTGTGATGGGTTAGGGCTCACCCTTTCACGTTGGGGCGGGCCCTATGCGTTTTATGAAAAGCGGGCATTAATCGGGTTCGCGGTCGGCCTGGGTTTCATTGTAGCGCCGTTCGATCTCTTCGTCCTTCGCCTTGATGAGTCTTTGGAGCTCCTCGTCGTACATGCCGTCCTGAATTTCCTCGACGCGCTCCTTGAGATCGGGCGCCCTGGGCACCAGGTGTCGCGCGTACAGACGCCGGGCGAGGATGCCGATGTTGTACTGGACGTTCTCGCCGGGACAACGGCTGGCGCACAGACCGCACATCAGGCACTCGAAGGAGAGCTCGGCCACCCGCTCCAGCTCACCCTTCATCGCCGCCGACATGTACTCCATCACCTCCAGGTCCTGGGGGCAGACCTTACTGCAGGCGTTACAGCCCATGCAGCGCAGAAGCTCCGGATAGTACTCGATTAGCGTCTCTGCGGTGGGCTCCAGCTCCTCGATGTCGTACACCGCTTTATTAGCCGGGTAGAAGGGGATCTGGGTCAGGTACATCTCTGGTTCGACCACGGTCTGACAGGCGAGGCCGCTCTTGAGCTTGTAGTCCCCCGCGGTGCGGTAGACGGTCCCACAGGCCCCGCAGATGCCGCCTCGGCAGCCGCAGCCCCGGATGAACTGGTAGCCCGAATACTCGATCGCCTTGAGGATGGTCAGGGTCTCGGGCACCTTGTACTTCTTGCCCATGATGTAGATGTCGATCAGTCTCGCTTTGCCCTCTTCACCCATTACATGCGCTCCAGGGGTATCTCTTGGTTGATAAGGAGGTGGTAACAAGGGGGTTAAACCCCTTGTCTAATCGCTTGTGTGCCTACCAGGCGATGAGGATGCCCAGCAGGATGCCGAAGATCAGCCCGATGAGCGCGGCGAAGTACCGGTCTAGCTGGTTGAGGGTCTTGCTCTTGGGCAGGGTCTCGATCACTCGTTTGTCCACGATGTACTGCTTGATGTCCAGGTCCGTCTGGGGGCAGGCCAGGGCGCAGGAGTAGCACTGCTCGCAGTCCTCACCGACGATGGACTCCAGCGCCATACTGGTGCGCTGGGCCGTCCTCTCAAGTCTCTCCGGCTCGCGCCGCAGCACCGCGCAGGAATCAACGCAGTTTCCGCAGGCGATGCATCCCTTGTCCGAGGAGAGGTCCCGCCCCTCCGAGTGAAGGCGGTAGTAGAGCTCCATGCCCGTGGAGAGGAGCCTGGTCCGCGCGACCGGCGGCTCCTTCATGTCGAAGATCTTGTCGAGGATCCGTTGGATCTTCTTCAGGTCGCGTCCCTGTGTCGCTGGCATGATTACCGACCGTTCCGAATCGCCGGTGAACGGCGAATTATTTCTACTCTGATCCCAGGTTCACCACCGGCGCAAAGGCTGAGGACAGATCAATCGTCAAGCTCTCGAGGCAGTCGTTGGTCGCGGCGGCGACCACCTCGTTGTACGCCTCCAGATCCGCTTCCTCGGCATAACCGGTGTAGGTGCCGCTCATAACCGTCCTGCCCTCGCCGTCCACCAGATCGTAGTTCATGACGAGCTCGCTGGCCAGGTATTCACTGACGAAGCCGCCGACGATCCCCGTCGCCGAGGCCGCGGCCCCTCCGCCCATGGCCCACCCGACCCATCCAGGTATGACGACCTCGGAGCAGGTGGCGATGTTGATGATGAAGTGTATCCCCAGCGCTGCGGTGCCTACGCCGAGGGCGGCGCTGCCGACGATGGCGAGAATAATCCAGCCCGAGGGTGTGCGTATTGCAAGGTAGAAACTGGACAGCTCGCCGTTGAGCGTGTAATCGGTATCGCCCTCGTTCGTAACCTCGGCGAAGAGACGGCCAGCCTGTAGGTAGTCCGTCGCCGCGTTGGTCAGATACTCCTCGAGGTTTTCGATGTGGGGCGGAGGTCTCGTAATGATCCCCCCCATGTCGCGGTAGTACCTCGCAGAACCGCTGAGAAAGACCGGTTTTACGCAGATGGTGCATGGTTCCGTTTCAGCGGCTGCCTTCACCGTCGGGACAAAACCACTTATCCGATAGTACTCCGTTCCGCAGGAGGTCAACAGAAACACACCGATTAGTCCGAGGCTTACAACACGCAGGATTCGTTTTTTCATCATTTCCTCCTTCCCCACAGCGTTACTTGGTAGAAAAAACGGAAAATGGCCACGGTTTCAAGAGGGGCGGGTGAACGTCGAGTGCCAATACTACCAGATGGCGCTTTCGAGCGGAACCCCTCGGGGAGGGGATGGTAGTGTCTGTGGGTGTCTTTACGATGTCCTGACCCTCTTCAGGTCTCCCTCCTCAGCGCTCGCCCGACTGCCCGGCCACCCTTCGCGCCAGGCGGTTGACCGCCTCGGAAAGCTCCTCCACCGCCCCGGTGTGCTCCGCCGTCTCGTTGAGTACCACCGAGGCGTCCGACACGTCCACCCCGCGCACGCTGAGGATGTACTGTCCGCCAAGTCGGGAGATCGAGCCGATGGGTATTCCTCACACCTGGAATGCCACCGTCGGTGCAAACTGAAAAGGCAGGGCTCCGTTGCCCGGGGAGGGTGTCCGTGCGGTTGCGTTCCACCACGTTGTACCGCTTGGATCAATGATGGCGAAGCCCGCTCGCCACCGGATTGATGATTCGGTGAATAACCGGTTTCCGTCCGGTTGTTACCCACCGTGATCCGCCCAGCTCTTTGATCAGACCTCGAACAGGCTTCGTTTGGCGGCGATGGCCTTTCCCGCCAGGGAAACGGGGCTTATCCCGCTGGGACAACGCGAAGCGCAGAGGCCGCAGCCCACGCAGTACTTGGCGAGCTCCTCGACCCGGGCGTAGTTGCCCAATCGGGTCTCCAGCACCATCGTCATCGGCAGCGGCACGTCGTCCTCGACGCGCCCCACGGGACAGACGCCGACGCAGGCCTGACAGTTGTAGCAGTTCAGGCTCTCGCCGGTGTTGCGAACCATCACCCCGGAGATCATGAAGTCCAGCATGAAGATGATCCCGAAGATGATGCAGAGCTGGAAGATGGTCTCCCGGGAGAACTCACCGACGGTGAGCCACTGTAATGCCAGGACGGGCCAGGGCTGCTCCCCGGCCCCCCCGGCTTCTTTCAGCGCTTCCCGGCTGGCTGCGACGATGCCCTGGGTGGTGAAGGTGGCGCCGGAGACGGCGTCCACCTCCAAGCTCCTCGCCGCTGCGATAAAACCGGGTACCTCTGCAATGGCTCGATCAACGGTGGGGCGTCCCCTGCTCTCCGACTGGGTGGTTACGGCCAGTTCCACCGAACCGTCAACATCCACCACCGCCGTTACCTCGATGTGTTCGATGGGGTTCTTCCCCACGCCGTAACCGGTGTAGGTGCCGGGCTGGATAGCGCTGAAGTCTATATGATCAGCGGCCGTAAGTACGTAACCTACGCCCATGACCAGCGCAGGCACGCCCAGGATCAAAAGGGCCAGGACGAGGCGGTTCCTCTTGGCCCAACGGCTGGCCGGTCCCACGGAGAGGAAGCATATCCCGAGGATCAACAGGAGGATGAAACGGGAGGGGGGAAAGAATATCGCGATCAGCATCGTGGCGTAGGCGATGCGCCAGGGGCGGCT
>DAOVLG010000172.1 GCA_030631385.1 Candidatus Coatesiibacteriota bacterium
AAAAAAAGGGCGACTAATCGTCGCCCGTTCAATCAGGTTCCCCTATCAGCGGAAGGTAGCCTTTATCACTCCGAAACTCGTCTCTTGGATGTCCGACGAGCCTCCGTCGTAAACGGTGATCGTATCGAGCCAGGCATCGGCGGCCCTATCCGCCACTATGCGCCAGGCGAACTGCACGTCGTGACCGTCCCAAAATCCGCCGATTCCAATCTTGGTCTCGTACCAAGTCCAATTGTTAAAAGGCCCCTCGGTCTCTTCGTTCCAAATCTCGACCCAATCACCCGGCTCCCCGGCCTCGCGTATCTCCAGCAAATAGTCGCCGTTGTTGTGGGGGGAGACGAACCAGGTGTAGCTCGTGGCCCAGTGAAATCTAATGACCACTTCGCTGGTCAGGTGGATGGGTGGAGAGATCAACCGCTCGTCCTGGTCACTGCCTTTCTCGCAGATCACCCCGTAGGGCGCGTCGAAGTAGTGCTGGGAACTGATGATCCAGCGCTGACCAAACTCACCCGGTTCCAACGTCCAACCGGTAAGGTCACCGTTGGAGAAATTCTCGAAAAAGAGGGTTTCCGCCGAGGTAAATGAGGCGAGTGCGAATATAACACCCAGGATATGTCTAACCATGGTGTCTCCTTTCGTTTTGTGTGAAATAGAGTATAATAATTTTAGCATGAAACTTAGGTGCTGTCAAATCTGAGCACCGACTCACGGAGACCCTTGTACCTGTTACCGCTGTGCTATCTTCTTTTTGTTAAGGTTATTTGACTCTCCTCCCGAGGACGGACCATGCCGCGCGAACTGCACGCCCCCACCGGCACGAAGCTCACCTGCAAGGGCTGGCACCAGGAGGCGGCCTACCGCATGCTTCAGAACAACCTGGACCCCGACGTGGCCGAGGACCCGGACAACCTGGTCGTCTACGGCGGCTCGGGTAAGGCGGCGCGGAACTGGGAATCCCTCGAGGCGATCCTGGTCGCCCTCAGGGAGTTGGAGAACGACGAGACGCTTCTCGTGCAATCGGGCAAGCCGGTGGGCGTTTTCAGGACCCACGAAGAAGCCCCGCGGGTGCTTTTAGCCAATTCCAACCTGGTGCCGAAGTGGGCCACCTGGAAAACATTCTACGAGCTGGAGGCCAAGGGTTTACTCATGTACGGCCAGATGACCGCCGGTTCCTGGATCTACATCGGCACCCAGGGAATACTACAGGGAACCTACGAAACTCTCGCGGAATTGGCCCGCCAGCACTTCGGCGGCTCGTTAAAGGGCAAGTGGGTCCTCACCGGCGGCATGGGCGGCATGTCCGGCGCCCAACCCCTGGCCGTCACCATGAACGAGGGGGTCTGCCTCGATGTGGAGGTGAACCCGGTGAAAATCCAGAAGCGCATGGACACAGGGTACTGCGACCGCATACTCACCGATCTCGACGGGGCGCTCCGGCTGGTGGATGAGTACACCGCAAAAGGCGAGCCGCTGTCAATCGGCCTGGTTGGCAACTGCGCCGACGTGCATCCCGAACTGGTGCGGCGCGGGATAATCCCGGACGTGCTCACCGATCAGACCTCGGCCCACGACGAGCTCTCCTACATACCGAACGGGATGCCCCTCGACGAGGCGCTTTCACTCAGGCAAAGTGATCCCGAAGAGTACAAACGGCGCTCCTTGAAGGCCATGACCGTCCACATGAACGCCATGCTCGAGATGCAGAGGCGCGGGGCAATCGCCTTCGATTACGGCAACAACATCCGCGGACAGACCGTGGATCGGGGCGCTCCCGAGGCCTTCAACATCAAGGGCTTCGTCCCGCTCTTCATCCGACCGCTGTTTTGCGACGGCAAGGGGCCATTCCGCTGGGCGGCGCTCTCAGGCGATCCCGAGGACATCCATAAAACAGACGAGACCGTGCTGCGCCTGTTTCCCGAGGACGAGGCGCTGGCGCGTTGGATAAAAAAGGCCCGGGAGAAGGTCCGCTTCCAGGGACTGCCCTGCCGCATCTGCTGGCTGGGGTACGGCGACCGGGAGAGGTTCGGCCTGGAGATCAACCGCATGGTGCGCACCGGCGAGCTCAAGGCCCCCGTCGTCATCGGCCGGGACCACCTGGATTGCGGCTCCGTGGCCAGTCCGAACCGCGAGACCGAAGGCATGGCCGACGGCTCCGACGCTATCAGCGACTGGGCCTTTTTGAACGCCCTGTTGAACGCCGTGGGCGGGGCGAGCTGGGTAAGCGTGCACCACGGCGGCGGCGTGGGCATGGGATACTCACAGCACGCCGGCATGGTCATCGTCGCCGACGGCACGCCGGGAATGGACCAGAGGCTCAGCCGGGTGCTGACGACCGACCCCGGCCTGGGCATCGTCCGTCACGCCGACGCCGGCTACGAGCGGGCCGTCGCCAACGCAAAAAAATTCTGCATCCAGATGCCGATGCTTGAAAAGTGACGTGAAGCTGGATACAAACACGCCGGTGGAAACTATTTTCGAGGAGCACCCGGCGGCTTCCGATTGGCTTCTTGAGCGCGGGGTCGTCTGCCTGCGTTGCGGCGAGCCCTTCTGGGGCACACTGGGAGAGCTTCTCGTCAACAAGGGCTACGCAGCCGACGAGGGAAAGCGTATCGTCGCCGAGCTGAACGAGCATCTTGAGAAAATCGAGAAGAAGGGAAGATGACGATGGTGACCAAGGACACGCCGGTCAAGACCGTTTTGAACTCACACCCCAGGGCCGCCGACTGGTTCCAGCAGCGGGGCGTCATCTGCCTGCGCTGCAACGAGGTCTTCCCCGGCTCGGTGGGCGAGCTCCTGGCGACCAAGCGCTACCGCCCGCACCAGGTCGAGCAGATCATCTCCTGGTTAAATAACTACCTGGCTGAAAACGGGTAGTTTCAGACCTCTGTAAAACCACTTCTCCCCTGACTCCCTCCACCTAAAGGAGCGAGGGGATAAATGTAACGGGCCGACCTAAAGGTCGGCCCCTGCGTTCGTTATACACCGTAGAGGCGTTGCTCTGCCCCTCGCCCGCGGGCGACCACAGAGGGTCGCCCCTACGAAAAACTACGAATTTAAAGCGGTCTCTAAGCACAGCTTTGATAAAAGGGCGGTCAAACCGCCCCCTTATGTTTCCGCATAAGTGGCCGCTACGAACCATGTTTTTTCTCCAGGATCAACGTCACCGGGCCGTCGTTGACCAGGTGAACGTGCATGTGGGCGCCGAAGACCCCCTCGGCCACATGGAAACCCCGCTCCCGCAGCATCTGAGCAAATTTTCCGCACATCGGCTCCGCCTTCTCCGGCGGGGCGCTCTTTATGTAGCTGGGCCGCCGCCCCTTGCGGCAGTCACCGTAGAGCGTGAACTGGCTAACGACCAGAAGCTCGCCACGACCCACATCCCGCAGCGACCGGTTGAGCTTTCCCTCCCCGTCCCGGCAGACACGCAAGTCCAGCACCTTATCGGCCATCCACTCCAGCTCCGCCTCGGTGTCGTTTCGTGCGATGGCCACTAAAAGCAGGTGGCCGAAGCCGATCTTCCCGGTGATCCGGCCGTCCACCTCGACCCTCGCCTCACTCACGTGTTGCAGGACTACGCGCAGGATTCACCTCCTTGAGTTCCGCCTCGGTGAAGACCTCCTCGCCCTCGGCCGCGTCGTAGGCGAGATAGGCGCGCTTGTAGAATTTTTCCGGTGTGCGGCGCATGGAAACCCGCAACCGGAGCTGACGGACGAAGACCGCCGCGGATACGACCGCGCCGGCGATCATCACCCACAGGGCTAAACCAGCGCCGACCTCACCCGGAACATGGGCCAGGATGACGGCCGCAGCGCTGAAGAGAACCGATAATTTCAGGGACAGGAGCAGGGGGAAACGGTTCAACCTCCGCAACTGCTTCAAGGAATAACCCGCTTCAACGGGGCGCAGGTCGTATGCTCCCTCCTCGCCGGGTACGGGCCTACCCACCCACAGCCGAATCCGCTCCATGGCTACCGCCTGTTGAATTTGCCGGCGATGAGGAGCAGGCGCAGGAGGATCAACAGGCTCGAAACCAGGGCGGCGACGTAGGTCAGGGCCGCCGCGGAGAGGACCTTCCGCGCACCGGTGAGCTCCCCGGGCTCCAGGTAACCGTGGTCTTTGAGGACGGCCAGGGCCCGTGAGCTGGCGTTGAACTCCACCGGAAGGGTTACCAGTTGGAAGAGGAGGATCAGGGTGAAGCAGCCGATGCCGACCCAGACCAGCGGCTCAATGGCGAAGATCAACCCGGCGATGAAAATGGGCAAATACAGCCAGGAACCGATCTTCGTCGCCGGGACGACGGCGTTGCGCAGGTGGAGCGGGAAGTAGCCCCGGCTGTGCTGGATGGCGTGACCCACCTCGTGGGCCGCCACCCCCAGGGCGGCCACGGAGTCCGAATGGGCCACCTCGCTTGAAAGCCGCAGCTTTCCGGTGCGGGGATCGTAGTGATCGGACAGCCGCCCGCCGACGACCTCTATCTCCACCTCGGGCAGTCCGGCGTCGGCCAGGATGCCGGCGGCCACCTGTGCCCCGGTGAGACCACGGTAGGAGCGAATCTTCGAGTAACGCCGGAAGCGTGACCTGACCAAGGACTGGGCGACAAGGCCCAGGAGCAATCCCGGAATCAGCAATAACAACGTCCAGTCGTAGTAAAAGAAACCGAAACCGTAGTACATACCTCAATCCCCAGGGAAGGTTTGTCGTTGAATACTTACCGATCACCCCCATTATACAACCCGAGGAAATCGGGAAGCCACAACCTCTTGACCATCCATGTTGGGTGGGGCATAATCCAAGCCTCCCCTCGGGAGGCTCGTTGGACAAGCAGGTGCACCGGATAGGCGATCTGGAAGTGATCGTGGCCAAGGGCGACATCTCGAAGCAGATCTGCGACGCGGTCGTCAACGCGGCGAACGACCACCTCTGGATGGGCTCCGGCGTGGCCGGGGCGCTGAAGAAAGCCGGCGGCTCGGTGATTGAGCGCGAGGCCATGGCCCTGGGACCGATTGAGGCGGGCCAGGCGGTGACGACCGGCGCCGGGAACCTTCCGGCCAAATGGGTCATCCACACCGCGGTGATGGGGCAGGACCTGGAAACCAACGCCGACAAGGTCCGCCGGGCGACGGTCAGCGCGTTAAGGGAGGCCGAAGGGTTGAAAG
>DAOVLG010000202.1 GCA_030631385.1 Candidatus Coatesiibacteriota bacterium
CTCAGACGAGGCCTATCCTCGAGGGCTTCGTAGGGATCGTGGGGGTCTACGACGGTGGTTATCCAACCGAAGAGTCCGCCCAAGATCATCGAAGCGGCGAAGAAACCGGCGAAAACCTTGTCCTCCGGATCGAGGTCCATCCCCGAGGTGATGGAGTCGGCCAACCGGGGCTCGCCGGCGATCTGTTGCACGGTCGGCATGAAGTAGCCGAAGTGGATCGTGATGTCGGAGATGCGTATCTGTCCTTTCTTGGACCGCGATGCCCGGAACGAGTAACCGTTTTTTACCCGGGGCAGGGAACCGCACACCCGCAGGTCGCGTAGCGAGATGGCCGAGTCACCGACGTTGATCTTGCCGTTCATGTCTTCGGTGACGACGAACTCGTACTCCTCGCCCCGCCTAGTAGCCAGAACATGTCTATGCATAACCGTTGGATCGTGCTGGAGCACGATATCGCAGTCCGGTGCCTGACCGATGGTGATCGTGTCCCTTTCGGGGACCAGGCGTTTAATTATCCTGTCCCCCCGGGAGATCACCAAGCCCAGCACAGGTTTTACCGAGGCATCAGGCATTTTACCTCCTTAGGTATACCCTCACTCCCACTTCCTGGTGTCCTCGATCGAAGCAAGGACGATGTTCATATATCCGGCGTTTGCCGCCGTAGCCACTACCCTCTTAATCAGGCTGAAGTAGTGGCTCTTGTCCGCCAAAACCAAAATTTTTGGCGGTTCTCCCTCTCGTCCAGCCGCACGCATGGTCTCCTCGAGACTTTCGACGCGCGTCTCCATCCTGGCCTTCAGCGGTTTGATCACGATGTCCCTCGAGTTGATCGCCTCGTCGGTGGCCATGACCTCCTCCTCGAGGAAAAATATCGAGTTCTGACCGACGGCGACGCGATCTATAATCCCGGGGATGCTCTTGGAGTCGCTCTTCGGCAACGACAGGTGTGCCGAAGTGGCCGAGAGGTCACCCTGGGCGGAAAAGGTCTTGAGCAGGAACACCAAGATGATGGTCATCATGTCCATCAGGGAGGTGATCTTCATCCCCTCCTGCACAGCCTTTTTCCTAACATGGTGCGGCTTGAATTTTAGGTACTTGCTCGGTGTCGCTACGCCTGGCATGTCTCACCTCCTTTCCTTCCGGTCAGCGTGGAACCGCCCCACCGAAGATCACACTGGGGAAGAGCGTGGCCACGTAGGCCTTCTGACCCTTCTCCACGTTGTACCTGGCAGCGTCCTCGTCGGTTTTTACCTCGATGACGTTGACATCGCCGCGGACGGCGTCCATCAGGTTGATGACCTCGATGAAGGGTATGTTGTCCTGGATCGCCAGGTAGACCTCTTCGTGGTTCTGGTACTGGGGAAGCTTCTTAACCTTCTCCATCAGCATTTCGCGCAGCACTGTATAGTCGAACCCGCCGCCAACCTTGGGGATCCAGTTTCTATCGGCTCCGGACTTCTCTGGGAAGACCGGGAGTACGCCCTTATCGTTGGTGATGATGAACCCCTTGTCGGCGCTCATGCCGACCATCAGGATTTTGGTGACCCCGCCTCCAGCCTCACCCTCACCTCCGCTCGCGGAGGCCTGGGGTGGCAGGGTAACCTGCAGCGCGACCGTGGTGACGAAAACGGCGGAAACCAAGAGGAAGGGGATCAGAAGGCACATCAGGCTCATGACCGGAATGAGGTGGTCCTCACCCAAGTTTTCTACGTCCCTGGCGGTCCGTCTAGCCGCACTTGGTCCGAAGGCCATCGCCTATCCTTTCATCTGGGTAATGAGGTTGGTTATCTTCACCGCGAACTCATCTATGTCGCTGATGATCTTCCGGGTCTTGTTCTTGAGCCACGACGCTGCGGCGATGGTGGGCACGGCTACAACCAACCCGAACATGGTGGTCAGCATGGCGATGGAGATACCCTCCGACAGAAGCCGGGCCGAGTCCTCCGGGTTCGCCACGGCCACCGCGTCGAACGCCGTCATCAGACCGGAGATCGTCCCCAACAGACCCAAGAGGGTCGCTATCTGCGCCAGCATGTCCAGATAGCTGGTACGCTTTTCGAGGCGGGGGATGACCTCCAGAGTCTTTGCGTCGGCGGCCACCTGCATGTCGCGACCGGACCCCGAGTGGTGTTTGAGAATCTCCCGCAAGACCTGGGCCAGCGCAGCATTGGTCGTGCTGCAGAGCGCAATGGCCCGCTCGATGTTGCGGTTCTGGATCAGCTTCTCCAACTCGGCGATGAAGGTCTTGGTGTTGATGCTCGATTTGAAGACCACGAAGTAGGTCCGCTCGAGGATGAAGGTCAGGCTGAGCATCGCCACGAAGAGGATGATCCACATGAAGTCGCCGCCGTCGGCGAAGGAGTCTACGAGTCTGTACATGGAATCCTTTCCTGAAGTGAGTGGTGGTGGGAATTGGTTAGCCGCCGGCGGTCCCTCCGGCGAGAAACGATCAGCCCCCCTTCACAACCGTGGTCAACAGTGGGTTAGGTCACCCGGTAATGGGGTGGATCCTACTCCAAGAGCATGATTACCGCCGCAGTCAGGAGTGCCACGCCGGCGGTGCCGACCAGCCAGTTGGCGTTGAGGGTCTCGGAGTTGGCGTCCATGTAGCTGGCGGTGATGCCGGAGGCGATCCCCGCGCCGGTGGCCAACCAGAGGAAGGGGTTGTCGATAGAGCGCTGGCTCACAGCGATGCCCTTCTCGAACTCCTCCTTGTCGATCGGATTCAATATCTGGCTGGCGTAGGTCTGCCGCAGCATCACCTTCTCGAACTCGGGATCGGTACGGAGGATGAAGGACAGCTGGGATGGAGCCATCCTCCTTCCGAAGATCTCGAGCTCCACCACGGCGTCAACGTCGTCGTCCTGGGCCAGAGTCGTCCACGGGATCGCGACCAGAATCAACAGTCCGAGGAGAATCAATCTTTTCATCGTATGGTTTGTGTTCGGGTGGAGGTTTCTAGCAGCCGCCCTCTCGCACCGGCGGCGGGGCAATGTAACGGCCACTGCCGGTTAACACGAGTTCGGCGTCGAAAAGTAGGCCGTAGTTCTCCGGATCGTCCGTGTTGACCGCCTCGATGGCGAAGATATTGTCACCGACATTGAGGTACTCCGTCACATCAATCTGGTCGTAGGTCATCCAATCGTCGTCATCCTCGGCGCTGTCCTGGTGCACGAGGACTCCGTTGACGTAAAAACTGTAGTTGTTGTTGGCGGTGATACGCACGACGAGGCGTTCCTGAATGTCTTCGTCCTCGTCATTGATAAGGCTGCGGGGCAGGCCGAATTCGCGGCGGAAGTAGGCGGTGACCCCACCGCGGGCCCAGATCCACTCTGCTTCGACGTTCGGCCAGCCGTAAACCTTGCTCCGAGCGGCGGACAAGCCGTCCTCAAACGTCCCCAGGAAGGCCGTGTTCCAGTCATCGTCGTTGTAGCTCGTCGTGGTCCAGAACAGTCCGTTCTGCCGGGCGTTGGTGACGTGCCAGGCCTGCTTGAGGGCCTCGATTTGTTCGAGGGTGAGGTCCTCGTGCTGGGCGCGCACATCGTCCACCACGATCGGACCGACCAACAGGAGGGCGAGGATGGCCAACAACAAACGGGACTTGGTGGTGAACGGCATCGTTTTCTTCCCCCGATTCTGAGCCGGCAAGCCCCGTTTGGCTTGCCGTCCTCGGTGTGAACGCCGCTACGGGGTTCTTTTCCTAATAGTCAAACGCTTTTCGAAGGGAAACAGCTCCCTCGTCTAAGTCCATTCAGGTTACGTTCCGAGGTCACCTTCAGTTTCAACGCTCTCCTCGATCGGCTCGGTATCAGCGTCCTCCACCGGGGTTTCCTCGGTCTCTACGGGCGTTTCCTCTAAGGTTTCCGTCTCTACCGTGGATTCGTCGAGGGGTTCGGATTCGGTCTCGGTGGTGGGTTCAACCTCACCCTCCGCCCCTTCAGCCTCTAAACCCTCGTCGGTGCTTGCTTCGTAGACCGCCTCCTCGATGCTCTCCGGGGTACCCTCCTCCAGGCCCTCGGTCTCCACTTCCTCGACACCCTCTTCGGCGCCCTCTATCTCCTCCAACCCCTCCACTCCCTCCTCGATGAGCTCGGCTTCGGGTTCAGGTTCGGGCGGAGCCAGGGCTTCGATGTCGGCGGTCTGCGAGTAGAAGCGCACACCCTCGAAGTCCCAGATGCTGGCGCCGAGATCGTCCATGCCCACCTTCTGGCCGATGGGCGGGTAATGCATGTAGGCCTGGGGGACGAGGTCAACCAAGCGCTCCTTGGCATTAACCACCCACTCGTTTGTCTCGGCGCGCTGTTCGGCGGTCAGGATGATGAACTCATAGACCCGGATCGCCCTGTCGAGGCCGTTCTCCGCCGCCCAGGCGTCCATGGTCGCCTGGAACTCGGCCAGTTGCTCCATGACGATCTCTTCGATCTCCAGGGCGTAGTCCGGGTTCTCCTCCATCAGTTGGTCCAGGGTGGCGAAGCTGATCTTCATCCGGGTGACCGTGAGGTAGAACTGCTCGTATACCAGGCCGGCCTTGTACCGGGCCTCCGCTATCCTGTGGTGCTCGCTGGCGTCAAGAAGACCCTTTTGTGCCGCCTCAAGGTAATTGCGGGCAGTA
>DAOVLG010000199.1 GCA_030631385.1 Candidatus Coatesiibacteriota bacterium
GCCAGCGGCACCGAGATCATCGGCCGGCTGGGCGCCGAGCATCTGCGGACCGGCAAACTGATCGTGTACACCTCGGGCGACTCGGTCTTTCAGATCGCCGCCCACGAGGGGCTGGTGCCGCCGGAGAAGCTGTACCATATATGCGAGGTAACCAGACGGCTCCTCGCCGGTCCGTACCGCGTCAGCCGGGTCATCGCCCGGCCCTTCATAGGCGAGCCGGGCAACTTCAGCCGGACGGAGCGAAGGCGGGACTTATCCGTACCGCCGCCCGGCGATACGGTGCTAAACGCCCTTCAGGGGGCCGGGGTCAGAACCGTCGGCGTGGGGAAGATCGGGGACATCTTCGCCGGGGTCGGTCTCGACGAGACGCCCCATCCGGGTACGAACGCTGAGGGGATGGAGCTGACCAAAGAATTGGCCGGCAAGGTACGCGGACCGGCGCTGGTCTTCACCAACCTGGTGGATTTCGACATGCTGTACGGTCACCGGCGTGATCCCGCGGGGTACGCCGGGGCGCTGCGGGTGTTCGATGCCTGGCTGCCGCGGTTCTTGGAGAAACTAACTAAAAACGACCTGCTGATTATCACCGCCGACCACGGCTGCGATCCCACCGCTCCTGGCACCGACCACACCCGGGAGCAGGTGCCGCTGCTGGTGTATGGAAAAGGATTCAGTGGCGGTGTTGATCTCGACCTTCGGGACGGTTTCCACGACGTGGCGGCCACGGCGGCGGAGTGGTTCGGCGTTCCCTGGTCCACGGGGAAGAGCTTCCTGGGGGAGCTTAGGTGAAGCGGGGGCTGCCCTTAGTCCTGCTTATTCCCCTTCTCGCCGCCTGGTTCGAGGGACCGGCGGACCGCTCGGCGGACCACGACGACGTGTGGTGGAGCCGGGCGGTGATCCACCACGAGCGCGGTTTCACCCCGGTGGATTGGACAAAAGGGGCCGCCGAACTTCTCTACCCCGAAACCGGCCCGGAGCTGGTCGGGGTATATCTGGTGGGTCGGCGGGCCGGATGGGAGTCCAAGCTCGCCGAGCTGGAGCGGATGCTCGCCGAGGATTTCATCAACTGCGTCGTCTTCGACGCCAAGCTGGCGCCGGGTGAGGTCTGCTTTCCCGTCCGCGTTCCCGATGAACCGCGCCCCGAGTTATCCACCTATCCACCACCCAGAGGCTCAGCCAAAGATGCGCCCGACCTTTCACCCGAGGAGCTGGCCTGGGAGCTGGGGGTGGTCCGTTCATATTATGACCTGCCCGAGCTCGTCGAGCGCCTGCGCGGCGCCGGGGCCCATCTCATCGCCCGGGTCGTCGTCCACTACGACCGTTACCTGGCGCAGTACGACCCCCGGGGCGAGACCAAGGACTGGCTGGCTGTCAAGGATGATCGCACGGGAAAGGCCTGGGTGGGACACGCCGATTCGGTCTGGGTGGACCCCTTCGCCGAAGAGGCCTGGGACTACCACCTCGCCGTCGCCCTGGCCTGCGCCGAGGCGGGGGTGGACGAGGTCCAGTTCGACTACCTGCGCTTTCCCACCGAGGGTGACGTTCTGCACGCCTACAGCCCGCACTACGGGGGTCGGTCCAAGGAGTGGGCGATCAACGCCTTCCTCGAACGTGCCGAGGAGGTGCTGCGCCCGATGGGGGTCAAGCTCTCGGTGGACGTCTTCGGCTTCTCCGCCCTCTACGAGAAGCAAAATCCCGAGGGGCAGGATGTTGGCGAGATGGTTAAATTCCTGGACGCCCTCTCGCCGATGAACTATCCCAGCCACTTCGGCACGGGGTTCTACACGGGGCGGGGACGGACCTGGCGGATATTGCGGGACTGTGCGGAGGTGCTGAAGGGAAGGCTCGAGAAGATCGGGTACGTGGAGCCACCTCCGCCCGGCCCCAGGGTCGAATCAATCCGGGCCCTTTTCGAGCTGGCCCACCCGGGGATGGTTTACAGGTACTCGCCTCCAGCCGAATTCCCCGGTACCAACGCCGCCTGCTCCAACCGGCCCTTCCTCCAGGCCTTCGATCTCCTGGCGCCCTCCGATTTCACCGGCTACATCCGGGACCAGATCCGCGGGGCCCTGGCCGGCGGCGCCGACGGCTACCTCTTCTGGCACGCCAACTCGAGCTACTCATCCCTCTGGCCGGCGCTGGACTCGGTATGGAGGCCGCTGCCTCCACCACTGAACCCACAGCCCAAGATCAAACCCCTCTCACCCGTCCCAGAGGGATGCAGGTTTCCTTGACCCATCTCACCGGTCTATATCGGACCGGCCGAGAAGTGTTTCCCGCAGGTAGTTTGGCCGGTTTGGGTCGTTGCGGAATTGAAGCATAGAGGGGACCGTTTCGCCCTGTTTCATTTGTTCCCCCGCCCCTTTATGGAGGAGCTCGCCCAGGGGTCGGGGTAAATATAGGGCGGGGCTTCTACGCCCCGCCGCGGTCGCCCGTGGAAGGGCGACGCTACATCGCCCCGCTCCACCTCCTTTTTGGTTTAACTATGCGGCGGCCCGCGGAGGGGCCGCCCTACATCTTTCAGCTACAACGAGTACATGCTGATATCAGTCCATAACAAACGGCTGATCCCAAAAACGCCGGTCACTTCAGGAAATATCGGTCCCCTCGGGATGGGCCGTCCACCACTCCCGGGCGGCCAGGACATCCTTCTCTATCTGGGCCTTTAACGCCTCGAGATCGGGGAAGCGGATCTCGTCGCGCAGCCGGGTGTGGAAGTCCACCGCCACCGCCGCGCCGTAGGCGTCCATCCGCTGGTCGAAGAGGTGGACCTCCAGGATGGGCTTGGCCCGGTGTCGCCCGTTGGACACCGTTGGACGCCAGCCGATGTTGGCCACGCCGCGGTAGGTGTGGCCGATGATCCGTCCCTCCACGGCGTAGACCCCGGGTTTGGGCGGCATCTCGTAGTAGTCGGGGATGTTGGCCGTGGGGAAGCCGAGCTTTCGTGCAAGGCCGAGTCCGCGAACCACCCGGCCCAGCATCCGGTGCGGCTTGCCCAAGAGATACGCCGCCCTGGCGACCTCCCCCTCGGTAAGCAGACGGCGGACGGTCTTGCTCTTGACAACCAGACCGCACTCGGTCACCGGATCGAGCACCTCATCGCGGATGCCGATCTTTTTGGCAAGCTTGCCGAGCTTTTCCGCGTCGGCGTGATCGGAGCCGAAGCGGTGGTCGTACCCCCGCGCCATCCCGGTCATCCCCAGCTCATCCACGAGCCGGCGCATGAGCTCTTCGGCGGTCAGGCCGGCGAACCCGGGGTCGAACTCCTCGAGGATCGCCACGTCGGTTCCGGCCAGGGCCAGAAGTTCGAGACGGCGTTCGACGCTGGTCAGGGGAGCCGGGGCCAGCTCGGGATGCAAGCTGGCGAGGGGGTGGCGACGGAAGGTGAGCACCACGGCGGGGCTGTCCCCCGCCATCTCGTCGAGGAGGGCCAACAGGCGCTGGTGACCCAGGTGCACCCCGTCGAAGGTGCCGATGGTGAAGCAGCCGCCGGGTTTGAGCCGGCCCTGAGCGGATTTTATGCCTGGGTAAACATCCATACTTGATATGTTATGAATCGAGCGTTACGAGGGTCGTTTTCGGTTGAACGACCGCGCCGCCGGGACCGGGCTCCACCTGGCCCACGCCGACGAAACCTTTGGGTCCGTACACCCGCAGGAGGGTGCCCACGGGGTGGCGCTCACCCAGGGTCACCGCTATGCCGTGGAGATAGCGGGTGTAATCCTCGCCGGAGATTCGGCATTTACCGAGGTATGTCAGGGAATGTTCGGGCTGGACCAACTTCTCCAGGGCGGCCTCACGGAGCTCTTCGAGCGGTCGGTCAACCTTCAGGGCCTCTTCCACGGTGAAGACGCCGTTGCGGGAGCGGACCAGACTGGCCAGATGGGCCCCGCAGCCGATAAGCCTACCCATGTCGTTGGCCAGGGCGCGGACGTAGGTGCCCTTGGAACACGAGATGAGGAACTCGACCTTCGCGCCCTCGACGCTCAGGAGCTCGAAACTGAAAACGTTCACCTTCCGGGGTGGGGCGTGAACCGGCCTTCCCTGACGCGCCAGCTTGTAGAGACGCTCCCCACCAACCTTTGCCGCGGAATAGGGGGGCGGACTCTGCATGATCTCACCCCGGAATTGAGGCAGAATGGCCTCGACGGCCGCCCGAAGGTCCGAGGGGGGTTCCGCTTCGGCGGTGACCTTCCCCTCGGTGTCGTAGGTGTCGGTGGCGGTGCCGAAGAGGATCCAGGCGTGGTACCCCTTCTCCGTGGCCATCAGGAGCTCCACCAGCCGTGTGGCCCGGCCCAGACAGATCACCAGCACCCCGGTGGCGATGGGGTCCAGGGAACCGGTGTGGCCCATCTTTTTCATCCCCAGGGCGCGGCGCAGCTTGCGGATGACATCGAAGCTGGTCCAGCCCACCGGCTTGTCGCAGTTGAGCACGCCTGTAAGTTCTTCGGCCAAGGCTATCCAACACTCCCCGTGGAGCTTCCCCTACCGTCCAGGACCGCGCGAACCGTTTCGATGATCCATCGCCGGGCCTCGGCCAGGGTCCCCCGATAGCGGGCCCCGGCGGCGCACCGATGGCCGCCGCCGCCGATTTGCCGGGCCAGCTCGTTTACGGCCACGCCGCCCTTGGAGCGCAACGAGAGCTTCACCTGTCCGTCACC
>DAOVLG010000291.1 GCA_030631385.1 Candidatus Coatesiibacteriota bacterium
GCTGAACCTTTTTGGCTTTACTACCACTTATCCTCCGCCCTTTGATTTGCCCGGTGAAACAAGAAAGACGGAGCGACCTTATATTGTTTATTTTACCAGTACATCGACTCCAATAAGGTGCTGGCCGATGGACAGGCCACGGCCGGGGGGGAGCTGGCCCTGGGGCGCAACATCCTGGTCGCCTTCATCCCCTGGTACGGTTACAACTACGAGGACGCCATCATCATCTCCACCGAGCTGGTTAGGGACGACTTCTTCACCTCGATCCACATCGAGGAGTACGAGATAGAGTGCCGGGAGACCAACCTCGGTCGGGAGGAGATCACCGCCGATATCCCTAACGTCTCGGCCGATAGCCTGCGCAACCTCGATGAGATGGGGATCATCCGTATCGGCGCCGGCGTCAAGCCCGGCGACATCCTCGTCGGCAAGGTGGCCCCCAAGGGCGAGACCGAGCTGACCCCCGAGGAGAGCCTGCTGCGGGCTATCTTCGGCGAAAAGGCCAAGGACGTGCGCGACGCCTCCCTCAAGGCCCCGCCTGGTCTGGAGGGCAAGGTTATCGGCATAAAAACCTTCTCCCGCAAGTCCAAGGAACGCTCGGACCACCTCACCGAGAACGAGCTGAAGCACATCGAGAGCTATGAGCGGCACAAGGAAGAGGAGCTGGCCCGTCTGGAAAAGGACGAGGGCTATGCCCTCAAGCAGGTGCTCATCGAAAAGTGGCCCAAGATCAAGGTCACCGAAGCCCGGGCCAAGGCCCAGGACATCATGGACGACCTCATCGAGGTGGATGCGGATCTCGCCGGGCGCATCGGTGAAACACTGGACCGCTACGATGAGATGAAGGGTCGGGTGGACCTCCAAACCAAGATTAAGATCGACCGCATCGAGCGGGGTGACGAGCTTCCCCCGGGAATCTACTCCATCGTCAAGGTGTACGTGGCACGTAAAAGTCGACTGTCGGTGGGAGACAAAATGGCCGGTCGTCACGGCAACAAGGGTGTCGTCTCCATCATCGTTCCCGTCGAGGACATGCCCTACCTTCCCGATGGTACCCCCATCCAGATGGTGCTCAACCCCCTGGGCGTGCCCAGCCGGATGAACGTGGGGCAGATCATGGAGACGCACCTGGGCTGGGCGGCCCACGAGCTGAACCGGTACCTGGCCACCCCCGTCTTCGAGGGTGCCACCGAGGCGGAGGTCAAGGAGCTGCTACGCGAGGCCGGTCTTTCCGAGGATGGAAAGAGTGTCCTCTGTGACGGCAGGACCGGCGAGCCGTTCGACAACAAAGTGACCGTGGGCTACATGTACATGATGAAACTTTCCCACCTGGCTGAGGAGAAGATACACGCTCGCTCCATCGGGCCGTACTCCCTGGTGACCCAGCAGCCCCTGGGCGGCCGGGCGCAGATGGGCGGACAGCGCTTCGGCGAGATGGAGGTTTGGGCTATCGAGGCCTACGGAGCCGCCCACACGCTGCGCGAGCTCCTGACGGTCAAATCCGACGACGTGGCCGGCCGATCCAAGATGTACGAGGCCATCGTCAAGGGTGAGAACACACCGGAGCCCGGCATCCCAGAGAGCTTCAACGTGCTCCGGCGGGAACTGATGGGCCTCTGTCTCGACATGCAGATGGAGGATTAGTGATCGGTGGGGTTAGGTCGTAGGAAGACCAAACCCGCAGAGATTAATATCTGCTGTGACCCTGAATAGGTGCTGTGCGAAGTGAATAAAACCGAAGAAAGGGCGCCCAGACGTTGTGTAAGATGTATATTTCCTGACAGCCTACCGGGGATCACCTTTAATGAGGAAGGGACATGTAGATATTGTCTCGACTATGAAAAGCCCCTTGAACTTGGTGAAGACAAGTTGTTGGAGATTTTCAGGGAGGTGAAAGAAAAACAAAGATTCAAATACGATTGCATCGTACCGTTGAGCGGTGGGCGTGATAGTTCTTACGTGTTGTATCTGGCAAAGCGCGTGTTCGGGTTAAAAACACTGGCCGTAAACTTTGACAACGAGTTTCAAACTGATCAGGCTAAGGTTAATATGGAGACGGCGTGTAACATACTGAACGTTGATTTTATTACGTACCGTTCCAAAAGGAATACCTGTATAAAAACGGTGCATTACGCGATCAAGCGCGCGTTGAATTACGGGATCAGGGCGATAGCGAATTGCTTCTGTAACGCATGTTCCTACGGGTATCGCGCCGTGTGTTACATAGCCGCCGAGAGGTTTGACGTTCCCCTGATACTGTGGGGGGAATCGGAACAGGAACACACGCGGCACATGACCGACGAGCATATCCATTTGGGATTGTTGAAGAAAATAATGAAACAATTCAGTATCTGGAACCTGCTCTACCGTCTCAATCAGTACCTCCAGCGTCTCGAGTTTCCGGTCCGCGGGAACCTCTGGCGCAGTCTGGCCCTTCTCCCTCCCAAGCTGAAACGGAGACGGACGAAAGAAATCGCCGTTTTCAACTACGTGCCCTGGGACCGGAATCTGATCAAACGGACGATCACCCGGGAGCTTGGGTGGGCAAAGCCGGAAAGTTCCGTCTCGACGTGGCGCATTGACTGCAAGCTGGATCATCTAGTTACCTACTGCTTCTACACCATCTTCGGGTGCAGTAAGCACTGCTTCGGGTACCACAACATGATCAACGACCGTCAGATGACCAGAGAGGAAGCCCTGAGACAGGAGTTACAGGCTTGTTCGTTCCCGAATGCTGAGTTGTTAAACCTGCTCGAGGGGGATATTAAACTGGAAAATAAAGAGATCTGTAAAATACTCGAGTTCTCACAGCGCGGATCGGATGGCTGATAAAGGTTTGACCTGAAAACTCGACCTCCCGTTCCATCGGTACCCAATAGTATAGCCTGTAAGATTTAAGAATACTGAGCTGGTGTTGACTGATCCTAAGCCGGTACATAAGGTATTGGAAACCTTCGTGATTCTCCAAGCCAACCTAGATTTATAATGCTCACCGAGGTTGCGAATGAGTTACACTGCCATTTCGTCCTTCCAGTCGTCTAAGCCGCCACAATTCAACAAGATACGCATAACCATGGCCTCACCCGAGGTCATCCGCTCCTGGTCCAACGGCGAGGTGAAGAAGGCGGAGACCATCAACTACCGCACCCTGCGCGCGGAGAAGGACGGCCTTTTCTGCGAGCGGACCTTCGGCCCCACCCACGATTGGGAATGCTTCTGCGGCAAGTATAAAA
>DAOVLG010000402.1 GCA_030631385.1 Candidatus Coatesiibacteriota bacterium
AGCGCAGGGCGCTGGACCCCAGCTCCGCGAAGAGGGCTTTTCTCAATTTGATAATCATTTCCCGCGAACGATGCTTTATTCAACAATTGAAAACAGGTAGTAGGGCGGGGTTTCTAACCCCGCCGCCAGCGCAGGGCGCTGGACCCCAGATCCGCGAAGAGGGCTTTTTGTGAATTTGATAATAATTTCCCGCGAACGATGCTTTATTTCACCATTGAAAACACGTAGGAGCCGATCTTTAGGACGGCCCGCCCTACATATTTCTTAGTTGGGTTTCAGTTGGTCCATGAACGTGTGTGATGCCTTTTTTATAATAGGCGATTAAGCTCCCGGGCCCACTCCCGGGCATCATCCAGTTTTCGGTAATCCTGGTTCTTCGAGGTGTCCACCCCGTGGTCCTTACCCTCGCCGACCATGATCTGTTTTACCGGGAAGCGGTACTGCTCGTAGTTGGCTATACCGGGAAAGACGCCGACCTCGAGGGGTGAGATGCCGGGAACCTTTCCCTTGACCCTCTCGAAATAATCCTCGACGACCGTCTTTTTGCCCTCGTCGGAGCGGGCGGATAAACAGCAGAAGAAGATTGCGTGGGCCTTCTTGAGCTCCACCGCCCTCCGGGCCAGGTTACGGGCCGGACCGAGCCAGTTCCCGGCCCGGATGCTCCCGCCGATGATGACGAAGTCGTAGTCCTTGATGTCCCTGGATTGGCGGGCCTCCAGGACAATGGTTTCATGTCCCGCCTGTCTCAACTCCTCGCCGATCACCTCGGCGTAGGACCTCGTCGAGCCGTAGCCCGTGGCGTAACCTACCAGAATCCTCATGCTTCCCCTCACGGCGGGGATTGGATCCCCGCCCTACATTTGTGCGAAATTACGTTGTCGGGCGGGATCGTGGGATGAATATCCTCCGACACCGATATTTCTTTCCAGAAGGGTCACCCCGTGACTACGATGGACACCAGGCGACCGGGTACCACGATGAATTTCTTCACCTCTTTGCCATCGGTGTAGTGTAAAACCCTCTCGCGCCCGAAGACTATGTCGCGGATGGCATCCTCGCCGGCGTCCACGGGCACCTCGACCTGATCTCTAACCTTTCCGTTGATCTGAACCGCCAGGGTTACCGAATCAACCAGCAGCGCACCGGAATCCCAGGTAGGCCAGGGGCGGTCGTGGACCGAGTCCTTCTCGCCGAAGCGCTCGTTCAGCTCCTCGGTGAGGAAGGGGGCGAAGGGGGCCAGCACATCCACCAGATCGCGCAGACAGGCGGCCACCACGGGGTGGGCCGCGTCGGGAACGCTTCCCGCAACCTCCAGGGCGTAGATGTCGTTCACCAGCTCCATGGCGAAGGCGATGGCCGTGTTGAAGTGGATGCGCTCAATGTCCTCGGTGAACTTCTTCACCGTTGCATGACGTTTCCGGTGCAGCGCCTTGAGCGGTTCGGATAACCCCTTCGGATCGTAGTCAAGTGAGTCCAACCGCCAGCGGCCGTCGAAGAGCCGCCAGACGCGCCCCAGGAAGCGGTAGATGCCGTCCACCCCATCCTCGCTCCACTCCATCTCCTTGGCGGGCGGCGTGGCGAAGAGGATGAACATCCGCCCGGTGTCGGCGCCGTACCTGTCGGCGATCTCGTCTATTCCGACCACGTTGCCCCGTCTCTTGCTCATGGCCTTGCCGCCCAGGGTCACCATGCCCTGGGTGAAAAGGCGCCTGAAAGGCTCCGAGAAGGAGAGCAGCCCGGCGTCGCGCAGCGCCTTGGTTACGAAGCGGGCGTACATCAGGTGCATGATGGCGTGGGTGATCCCGCCGATGTAGGTGTCCACCGGCAGCCATCGGTCCACCGTCTCTTTGTCGAAGGGTTTGTCATCGGGCTGGCTGGCGAAGCGCAGGAAGTACCAGGAGCTGTCCACGAAGGTGTCCAGGGTCTCGATCTCGCGCCGAGCCTCACCACCGCACCGGGGGCATTCGGTTAAAACCCAGTCAACCGCTTCTTCCAGCGGCGGGTGACCCTTGGGCCGAAAATTCTCGACGTGGGGTAACACCACCGGCAGATCGTCGTAGGGGACGGGGACGACGCCGCAGTCCTTACAATGGATCAGGGGAATCGGGGTGCCCCAGTAGCGCTGGCGCGAGATGCACCAGTCACGCAGGCGGAAGTTGACCCGGCGGCGTCCGTAGCCCTGGGTCTCCATCATGTCGGCGATCCCCTCCGCGGCCTGGTCCGACGGTCGCCCGTTGAAGGGGGCC
>DAOVLG010000071.1 GCA_030631385.1 Candidatus Coatesiibacteriota bacterium
ACCCCCAGCACGGTTACGGCAAGGCCCGTTGAGGCCAAGGCACTCCCCGCTGCGGCGGTGTGAAGAGTGAAAATTGAGTAGGCTGTACCCGCCATGTCGGTCGGGCCAGTCAGGCAGTACACGTCAAGACGTGTCGGGTAGAACCGTTCCGGCACGGGCCAGGCCTCATCAAGGTAGGTGTTGGTGCCCAACGATCCACCGGCGAAAAGGTTGTACCTCACCGGCGACCAGATGCTCGGCATGTTCCCGATCCACGGCATCGGACGGGAGCCGATGTTGAGGCAGCAGCCATCCACCAGGACGCCGGCGACTATCGCCGCCTCATCGGCCAGGATCGAAACGGTGATCTCAGTCGCGGCGGCGTCCAAGGTGCGAACCACCCAGAGCCGCGTCCAGTCCGCGTAATCATCCTGATTGAAGGTAACCTTCGTTGAGCCTACGCCGTCATCTATCTGGAAACAAAAATCCTTATCAGTCCCGGCGGTGAACTTCTTTATCCAAGCGCTGAAGCAAACCGTCTTCCCCTTGAGGAAGTCGAGGACATTAGTAATAGCCCCGATCTTCTGGCATACACCCTCTCCCAGTCCGGCCGCAGCAAGAATTTGCAGACAGCTATGGCCGAAATGGGGCGAAGTCGTGTAATAGTTGGCCATACCCGCGGCGGTGTAGGCCTCCCACTGATCCGGAAACCCCGTGGATGTCAGAGTATCCCACCAGTGGCCGAAGTCGCCGTTGAAGAGAAGGTTGACCGGGATCACGTCGGCGGCGGCGATAATCTCCAGCGGGTGTGAGGAGTGTGCCTTGAGATAGTCCCCCTCGTAGGCGCTGAACTCGTCCAGATAAAAGGCGGCGGAGGTCCCCCCCGTCGAGTGAATGATGATTGTCAACTCGGTCGCCGCTGCATCCACGTCGCGCCGAGCCTTAGCCTGCGCGAAGTTTCCCGTCAGGGCCAGCGCGCCACCGGTGGTCGTTCCCACCCCGTCGTCAATGGTGATGGCCACGGAGCCCACCGCCGACTGCTTCACAAAACAGGAAGCCGTGATGGACTTCCCCTGGTAATCGGCGTAGTTGGGGACCGAGTATTGGATCCCCCGAGCCGTGCCGCCGGTGGTAATCAGCACCGAGTAGCTCCCGACCCGGACATTCCCCGCGCCCGACTCCTGGACCACCGAGGTTGGGGCGCCGTAGAGCTCCCAGCCCTCGGGCGGTGAATCGCCCCCCGCCGGCCAGTTGTCAAAGCGCCCGTACCGGATGATGTTCTGCCAAGCCTCCTCGGTGAACACCGTATCCTCGTTGACCATCGCCGGCCCGAGGAAGTCGTTGTCGTGCGCCCCGGTCGCCCCGTCATGCTCCGCGTCAAAGACGGTCTTCAGGTTGGTCAGGGACGTATCCACGACCTCGGAATCGGTGGGTGAGCGGGCGATGTCATCCGCGGTCAGGGCGTTGGGCGCGTCGTGGGTCAAGATGATCTCGGTGTTGTCCACCATTATAAAGGCCGTATCTGAGCCGGTGGACCAGACGACCAGCGAGTCAATGAACCCCGCGTTTGAGTAATCCGCCGGCCCCGCCGCGCCGTTAACGATGTCGTTGTCGTCGAAGCGTAGGTCATCGTCGGCGGTCATGGCCGTCTTCCAGACCCGCGTCCCGTCACCGATGACCACGTTGTGCTCGGCGTCGAAGAGGCCCGTGGGCGTGGTTACCCGACACTCTCCCACGGTGGAGCCGTTGTCAACGAAGTCCACCCCCCAGCCTTGCCGGATCGCCAGGGAGTTGTTCGTGTCCTCGTTGTTCGCGTCGAAGTACACGCCGTCAATCCGCTTGGCGGCGTTGTCTCCCTCGCCGATTCCGAGGTTCTTCGCTTCCAGGTCGGGATAGGTTACGACATCCCGAGGTTTACCGAGCGCCATGAGTTACCTCCACGGCATGTATAAGTCCATGTGCAAGCGCCGCCCGAAGACGGCGCCCGATCTCCTCCCACGTATGGTGAGTGAGTCTAAAAAAGGCCGCTCGTCAGCGGCCGATAACCCCGCCCAAGGCCATGAGGCTGGTTGAGCGGGGAGCAAGCTGTATTTGACGCTCCTGTGTCTAATAATGCCTCGCCGCGTATTGGCGTTTGTTCTTTTGGGTTCCCTATTGCAGGGTGTACGACTACGGGAACGCGGGGACCACGTTTAATAAGATCCGCGGGATGTAACTGCGCGCCAAATCCTGCTGTCACATTATTCCGAACGTATATGCAGGTGCAGTAAATTCAGGGTCTTTAAGCAAAATCTGCTTAACTAAAATCTGATCTGTGCCAGCTTTTTCGAATCCCTTTTCGAAAGCTTCAGAAAACGAATCGAAGATCCCAAGTAACTTATCACCGTAAACGCATACCCACCTATTGGGGTGTTCAGCATAAAGGCGCTTGCGGTTTTCTTCAAACCACGCCAGTTCTTTCTCTAAAGGGCTTTTATCCGGCATCTCAGTCTCCCGCGTTACTGAAAAGCCTATCTTATATAGACCCCTCAGACTGGCTTGTCAACTTCATTCCGCTTTATTGAACCACCCCAACGGCTCGGCTCCGGTGTACGCCAGGTCCTTGTCAGAGAAGCAGCAGATCTCATCGGTCGAGTCATAAGCCAGGTCCTTGTCGGAGAAGTGCGAGCTCTCCTTCTCACTGGGCGCCCCGGCGTGCAGGACCACCGTCTCGAAGGTAATCGAGAGTGGGCCGTAGCCGATGGCCTTTCCCAAGAGCTGCTGCATGATGCCGACTGTCGAGGCTACCCGGCAGAGGTAGTTCTGAGTCGTATCGGAATGCGGAAAAAAGTAGTATTGACCGCCGAGATTGACGATCTTGGCGAATTCCTTCCGATTGAGGGCGGAAAGGTAGGCGTAATGAACGGTGAAAACCCCGCGGTAACCGACGATGGACTCAGAGACGGTCCGTGATCCGTCCGCCGCCGCGTTGACTATCTTCTCCGGCACCCAGTCCTCGTCCATCCGGGTGAAGCCAAAAGAGGGGAAGGTCAGGTCAGGTAATCCAATGGCATGACCGGTAAAACTGACCTTCGGTACTTCCCTCCCACTGGAATCCGTATCGCCCCAGGGCATCAATCCTCCAAGTCCAGCGTAATCCGCGTCGCGGCCCGTCCGAACCCCAACTCCGGCTCGATCCCCACCACTATCCCGCAGCCGTCAGCGGGTGAGATCGTTCCGGTAAGCGGGAGTTTCAAGCTGTCACCCATCTCGATGTCCAGCCGCAGGCCCGCCAGAACCACCGTAGCCCGGCTGGCGTTGTTCCCCTTGGCGGTGTAGAGGTGATTCGCCAACAGGGACGCCCAGCCCGCCGAGGTAACCAGTGGCGCGCTGACCGATTCATTGTCCGAGAGGCGCGTCGCCGAGAGAGTCCCCGCCGTCTCCGAGCCGCCCGGCCAGTTTACCGTAACCGACGGTGCCGCCCGCTGCCACGCCCCCGGCTCCCGGTAGTCCAGAATGTCCTCGGGGGCCACATCGGTCCGCCCGCTCCGCCAACCACGCGGGACGAAGTGGATCACCCCGTCGCCGTCCACCCAGAAGACGCAGCCCAGGGCCAGCGCCACCTCGGCCAGGCATGACGCCAGGCCCTTGCCGACCCAACCAGACCGATCCCCGACGTGCAGTGAGTGGTTCACCGAGAGCTGGTAGGGGTAGTTTCCCCCGCCCTCGGCCACACCGTAAACCGTCATCGGGACCGTCGGAAGGATCACCAGGGGCGAGGTCGTCCCCGACGCCTGGTAGTGGACCTCACCGTGCTCGTGTACTGAGCCGTCGTAAGACCGCAGCTCCTTTCCTCGGGTGTAGTACACCATGTTCCCGGCCGCCGTCGCCTCAGTGAACCGCTGGGATATATCCCAGTACGAATAGGTGACCACCAGTTCTAGCCCAGCGTAACGCCTGGGGATTCCCAGTACGCACTCGCCCGTTTCGTACAGGTTCTCGGTGTCAACGGTGTAGGAGACCGGGGAATCGCCCAGCTTGACCTCAATGGTCGTGGTGTCGGGGAAGGAGTTGGAGAGCGTGAGCGTCGCCCGGTACTCCTCCGGGTCGTCCTCGGCGGTCAGGTCCTCGGTTGCCTCTTCACGGCCAAGGTCAATCGGGGCTCCCCAGGTGCTCGTCAAGAGATCGAAGGCTCGGAAGGCGGTACGCACCTCACGGGCCTCGGCCTCCTTTTGCAGGGTTGGCGCACCCCCTGCGAATTGGCTACCATATTCAGTGTCATATTCTTCGATACCTTTGGTATGAGAAAACCCTGGGACCCCGAGAAGCTGAATAACCCGGTCAGGCGGATTCAGGGCGCCGTCGCTGCAGTCCAGCGTCGGACTCACCGTAAGCTTGGTTATCCGGTCGTCCGTTACCCACTCTACGTCCAGGATGGTCCGGGATAGGGGAGCATACGGAAACCCGTTTGCCTCGTCAGGCCAAAGCCGAATCCGATCCCCCGCCTTGAGATCGTCAACGAGGTATCCGTTCACTTCGATAATTGAATTACCCAATTCTTGTGTCGTGGCACCCGAACCGCCTTCCCAGTTCACGTAAGCTCGACAGACCGGCGCGTCGTCAATGCTGAAAAAGTGTTGAGAGGTCCGGGTATAACCAACATACAGCTTGTTGTTGAGATAGGTGATTGAGGTTGGGTAGTAGTGGTAAATCGCCTCCTCGATGTCGGCGTAGTTATCCGGTTGCCCGCCGAGCGTTTTCAGTTGCGAGTAATGCCAGATACCTCCTTCCCGGTCGAGCCGGCCTATCTCCAGCCTGATCAGCGGCTCCTTGCGCCCGTAAGCCCCGAGCAACCCCACCTCACGCGAGAAAACCGCGTACCCCCTGGTGGCGCTCCGCCGGGCCAGGTGAACCAGGTATGCTCCGTCGGGAAAGCCTTTCACCTCGGTTCGGGTTCCGGTGCCGAGGTCCCGATAGTACAGCCGTTCGAACTCGTCGCCGGAACCTAACAGGGGACCGAGCGGGGCGCCGAGCGTGTTAATATCCACGTCATCCTCGGCGGTTATCAGGTGTTCCCCGTCCGAGGTGTAAAAAGATGATGGACGACGCTGAAGGCGACTAAACGAAATCTTAAAACCGGATACCATATCAGCCGGATGTTTTTCGCCCACCTCCAGCGCATAGCTTGGGCCGTGAGTGATAAAGGAGTAATAACCCGCCGACAGGGTTAAGGGAAGCTTGCCCGCCTGCTCGGCGTAGGGTAAATAGTTACCGATGTCATATACAAAATAGCCGTCATCATCGGGAGTGGATCGGGGAATGTAGTAGGATAGCGGCCCCGGTATTCGATAGGCCATCACCTCGGCGGGTCGCAAGTCGTTGTCGGTGTATTCCAGGCCGACGGCTGTCTCCTCCGGCAAGTACACGCTACGCCCCAATGCGAGAGGAAGCTTTGACGCCCTTTGGATGATAGAAATGGTGTCAACATTTTCAATCAAGAAATCCCGTGCGAATGCTGTGTACCAATAAGTCAGCTCGTCGGTTTCAAAACTTGTGGAAAATACGGCTGGGCCTGGTTCCATATCAGACTCCTCCGGGGAGCCCAACCCGATAGCGCAACCGAAATAACAGTAACGCCGCCCGAAGGTCTCCCCATGGAGATATTCAGCCCAATAAGCCCGAGCCGATTTGATCCTCGCCTGCCCCGCATTCCACAGCTTGAACGGCTTATCGGTGTAAGCGGTGTAGTTGACCGGCGGCCCGGCGATGTTCGGGTTGAACCCGCTCAGGTCCGCCTTGACGATGTATCCCGGTGTTGATACCGCCGCGGTGGACTTCGGCAGGCTGATGCCGTACACGTCGGTCCCGTCAACCCACAGCTCCTCGATCTGGCGCACCGGATCGGTAACCAGCCACGGCGGCCGCGCCAGCTCGTAGCTGACCCCCGTGCTCGGTGAGTAGCCGTAGATGCTCTCGTTGATCCCGCACACCAGGAGCCCGTGGGTGGGCCACCAGGCCAGGCCGTGAATCTGCACCGTGGCGTCGGCGTCGCCGGGCCGGGGATGGTGGGTTATGTACGGTACGGACGTTTCGAGACCGACACCGTGGAAGCTCCCCACGGTCAGGTCCATCTGCGCCGCCAGGGCCTCGGCCACCGCATCGTACCGGGCTGGCTCGGTGGAGGTCAGGATGTTTGTACGAGGGTCGGGCTGCTGCTCGTTCCCGAGCTCAATCAGATCGAGGGCGGTCATATCCAGGGCGTCCCCGGCTTTCAGCTTGGTCAGCCGGGCCAGCTCGATCACCCGTCCGGTGAATACGGGAGTGGTGTGCGGCGTCGCCCCGCTCATCGCCTCGTGGAAGAAGAGCCGGAAGTCAATCCGCGCGGCCTCCAGGACCTGCCGCACCGTAACGCCCAGGTCCTCCAGGAACGGGACGATCACCCGGGCGATCACCTTGTCCGAGGTGAGCACCCCCGTCTTCCGCTCGATCCGCCACCGGGGGACGACAAAGCCCTCAACGGCGATGGTGATGTCCACCCAGGCCCCGCCGTCGAGCCTGATCTCGACCACCTGCGCTGGCGCGTTGATCCGGTCCATTTAGTAGTCCTTCGGTCCCGCGCCTGCCACCTGACTGTACTCGTCCAGCTTGTCGAGCGAACCGATGGCCGGGGCGTAGTGGATGTGCTGGATGGTGGTTACCGTGCCGGTGGTAGGCAAGTCCCAATCACCACCCCTGGCAGAGGCGCCGCCCCGCATATCCGTCAAAAGATTCACCATCCCCGCCAGACCACTGGAGAGTGCAACGTTCAAACTCGACTCGGGAATAACGTACTCGGGACCCCTCTCGCCGAGAAGGGCCAAGGTGGGGGATCTCACGAGGCCGCCCTCGGCGAAGGGTAGGAACAGCTCCAACAGATCGCCGAAGATCCCCAGCTTCGCCGTGAACAGGTGAGAAAAAAGCCCGAAAAGCCCGGAGACGAAGTCATCGAGACCGATGCTTAAGTCACTGAAGAGGTCAGCGGTGACTTTCCCTAGAGTCTCCGCCAATCCCTCTTCAAAGGCGGTCAGATTCCTGTCAAGCTCCTCATCCCGTCCCGTTTGCTCAGCGTGCCCAGTGGAGCCGAGCTCCTCAGCCGTTTTTTCCAGCTTCTCCGCCGCCCGTTCGATGGCCTGGGCGCTGCGGCGCAGGGCGGATGAATCCTGTTCATGAGTACGATCCAAGGCTGCTCCTCGGTGGAGTGCTCCGCCAGAAGGCCCTCGCTTCGGCCCCCTGAAGGTTCATCATCAAGCGGGAGAAGGCGACGACCTTCCGCACCGGCCAACGGAAGAGGGCTCGTTCGATGGACACCCCGGCAAACCGGGCGATTACACCCAACTTCTCCACCAGACCTACCTCATGGTTGGTTTCGGCTGTCGCAGGGCTTTTTTTTTCACCGCTCTGACCACCGACGACAGGTACGTCCGCGCAAAGAGGTAGAGCTCTTCGGGGCTGTACTCGGCCGCGAAACGGGCGAGCTCGGCCTCGGGTATGGGGCGCTGGGTCAGCGCGCCGAGATCGGCGGGCCGGTTC
>DAOVLG010000354.1 GCA_030631385.1 Candidatus Coatesiibacteriota bacterium
ATCACCCCCATCGGCCCGATCAGGTTGGACGTGGGCTTCGTGGTATCCCCCGGCGTGAACGAGAGCATCTCACCCTACGGCAACTCCGGTTACGCCGTGGATACCGACAACTGGGAGCTTCACCTGGCCATCGGCCACATCTTCTAACCCCGATGAAGACGAACGAGATCATCCTCCAACTGAAGAACGTAACCGCCGGGTACTCCGACCCGAGGCCCGTTCTGCGTGACGTGAACCTGACCGTCGCGGCGGGTGGTCTGTCGGCCCTGGTGGGACCCAACGGTTCCGGTAAATCCACCCTCCTCGCGGTTTCCACCGGTTATCTCGAGCCGACAGCGGGAGAGATAACACTTCTGGGTAAACCGTTGAAAGAAACCCCGATCAAAGAGAGGGCGAGAATCATCGCCTGGCTGACCCAGGAGCTGCCCACCGCTCCGGGGTACACCGTTCGTCAGGTCGTCCTTCTGGGCAGGTACAGCTACCTTCGAGGTTTTGGGGGTTACACACCCGAGGATGAAGAGATGGCCGACGAGGCCCTCGGCCGGTGCGGAATCGAGCATCTGGGGAAACGTCTGGTCGGGGAGATCTCCGGAGGTGAGAGGCAGAGGGTGTTCCTGGCCCAGGCGCTGACCCAGGGGACCCGTCTCATGCTTCTCGACGAGCCGACGAACCACCTGGACCCGGCCTCACTCTCCTACCTCCTTAAACTCCTCCACGAGCTCACCGAAGACGGCATCGCCGTTCTCATGGTGACCCATGATCTGAACCTGGCCGCCCGCCACGCGGGGCGGATCATCCTTTTGAACGAGGGGCGGGTCGTCGCCGAGGGAGAACCGGAGGATGTGGTCAAGCGGGAGCTCCTGAGCGAGGTTTACGGCGCGGAATTAACCGTCATTCGGCACCCCCTGGACGCAAAACCGCAGGTCCTTCTCTAGGTAGAATCAGCCGAACGCCCGTTCGAACCCGAAAAGCCGTGCACATTAAAAAGGGATCACAACCCTTATCCGGTCCAACAAGAACCCCACTAAGAAAGAGGTATTCCAGACCATGAAAGTAGGGCGGGGATTGAATCCCCGCCGAAAAGGCATACTAATCGCAAAGCGGCGGCGGGGTTAGGAAACCCCGCCCTACGAAGGGACTAAAGAATCATACCTCTGGTTTAACCGTTTTCTTCGTCCGAGGCGCCGCTTTCTTTGAGCGTTAAGGTGAATACGCGCTTTGTCCTATCTGCCATATTTATAAGGAACATACACCTTCTTATCGGTCCGTTCACTAACGGTTATCCTAAAACTTTACACCCCCCTTGAGTTTAGGGTAAACTGTTAGCGTAAGATAAAAGTACACCAACCGAGGAGGCGGACGATGCGCAGGCTGTACTTCGTTATTCTGCTTGGGGTTCTTGTCTTGGTGATGGGATTCAGCGGCGTGCTGGCCCAGGTGGACACCAGCGACTGGTACTGGGACGCCGAGTTGGGTCTCTACATCACCTGGGACGACGAGTACGCGGTTTACTACCTCTACGACCCGACCGAGGAGAGCATCTGGGCCTTCGAGCCGTCCTCGAACCTCTACTACGTCTACGATCCCGACGACGAGGAATTTTACGAGGTGGGCTACGTGGACGCCGGCGGCGGGGTGGTCGAGACGGAGGGCTCCTACGGCTCGGGCTACACCTACGAAGACGAGATGGATCCCCTGACCTACCAGGCAACGGTGAACATAATGCAGATGAACCACGAGATGATCATGAACGGCATCGACACCATGACCGGCTCGGGGGATTACTACGGCTACGACTACGACGGCGGCTACGACTACTAGCCTCTCGGGGAACCGAAACCAGGGAGCCGAGTGGCTCCCTTTTTGTTGCGGGGTGGTTAAATAGTCGAAATAGCACCCCAGTAGAGGGGGAATCAACGATGAGAATCGCCCTGATCGGCGCGGGGATGATGGGCCGGGCCGTGGCCTACGACCTTTTACAGAACAGCTCCCTCGAAGAGCTGCGCCTGGCCGATACCGACGAGAATAACCTACATGGGTTGTCCGGTTTTCTCAACGATGAACGGGTGAGGACGGAGGAGGTTGACGCCGCTGACGAAGAGACCGTCGCAAACTGGTTAAACGGCTGCGACGTGCTGGTCTCGGCGGTGACCTACCGGCTCAACCTGGCCTTGGCGAGGGCCTCCATCACCGCGGGCTGCCACTTCGTGGACATGGGCGGCAACAACGACGTCGTCGCCGCCGAGCTGGCCCTTGACACCGAGGCCAAGACCAGGGGCGTTACGCTCGTTCCCGACCTGGGCCTCGCGCCGGGGCTGGTCAACGTCCTCACCCGCCGCGCCGAGGAGCTCCTTGACCGCTTGGATGAGGTGAAGCTGCGCGTGGGCGGCCTGCCACAGATAAAACGCGGCGAATGGCGGTACGAACTGGTGTTCTCCGCCGCCGGGCTCTTGAATGAGTACCGCGAGCCCTGCCGCATCCTGCGAAACGGGAAGATCGTAACCGTTTCACCGCTGACCGAGGTCGAGACCGTCCACGACACCGACCTGGGCGAGTTGGAGGCCTTCCACACCTCGGGCGGCTCCAGCACCCTACCCCTTACCTACGAGGGCAAGA
>DAOVLG010000053.1 GCA_030631385.1 Candidatus Coatesiibacteriota bacterium
CTGGGAATAGCCCTCCTGGGGTTGATTTTGCTTCCGTTGACGGGGGTGGTCATCCATCTCCTTTCCGGTCCGTTCTCCATCCGCATCATTATCGCCCTGCTCGTTATCGTCGGTTTGATTCTGGTGGACCGGCTGGTGGTCGAACCCCTCGGCCGCCGGTACTGCCGGGGCGGCTAGGCCGCGATGGGTGGACGACCCAGGCTCGGTCAACATTTTTTACGGGACCGGAGGGCGGCGCGCCGAATCGCCGCCCTGATTCCACCGGGCGTTCCCGTGGTGGAGATCGGGCCGGGACGGGGCGCCCTGACCCGGTATCTGGTCCAGAAGGATTCCCCGTACATCGGTGTTGAGCTCGACGGGGACCTGGTCCGACGGTTGCGGGAACGTTTCGGTGGTCGGGAAGGATTCGTACTGGTGGAGGGAGACTTCCTCACCTACGAGCCACCCTCGAACCTGGAATCCCTCTGGCTGGCCGGGAACATCCCCTACTCGATCTCGTCAAAAATCGTTCAACGTGCCACCGGGGAGCGTCGCTGCGTCGGCGCCGTGCTGATGTTCCAGCGCGAGTTCGCCGAACGGTTGACGGCCGGTCCGGGGAAAACCGCGTACGGTTCGCTCTCGGTCTACGTAAACTACCACTGGGAAACGAGGGCGGCGCTGACGTTAAAACCGACAAGTTTCTCGCCGCCGCCCGGGGTGGATTCGAAGGTGGTCGTCCTCCACCGGCGGGAAGCGCCCCCGGTGGCGGTGGATAATGAAGAGGCCTTCTTCACGATGGTCCGGGCCGCCTTCGCCCATCGGCGCAAACAACTGGCCAACGCCGACATCGCCGGTCTGGACATAGACAGACCAAGCTGGCTGAGGGCGCTGGAACAGGCCGGTATCGAACGGACCCACCGCGCCCAGGAGCTATCCTTGGAGGATTTCGCCCGACTTTATAAAAAGGTAGAGGTAAGCGGTGGCGCTCGATAGGCGCTTCAGACGCGATTACGTCGAGCTGGCGGATAACCTGGCTGGCTGGCTGGCCGGTTATGTGCGCGGCGCGGGGTTCTCCAAGGTGGTCATCGGTGTCTCCGGCGGGGTGGATTCGGCCGTCGGCGCCGCCCTGGCCGCTAAGGCCCTGGGACCAGAGAACGTGCACGGGCTCCTGTTGCCCCACGCCGAGAGCGACCCGGACTCCGAAACCGACGGCCGCCTGGTCTGCGAGCACCTTGATATAAGCTGTGAACGGGTGGACATCACCCCGTACTGCGAGCCGATTCTTAGAGATATTCCTTCAACCGAACTCATCCGCCGGGGCAACGTCAAGGCCCGCGTCCGGATGATCCTCCTCTTCGACCGCTCCTCGGCCATCCCCGCCCTGGTCCTGGGCGCCGGGAACAAGACCGAGGCCCTCCTGGGGTACACCACCCTTCACGGCGATGACGCCTGCGGCCTCAATCCCCTGGCTCAAGCTTACAAGACCGAGGTCTGGGAGCTGGCCAAAATCCTTGGCCTACCCAAAAATATAATCGAGAAGGTCCCCTCCGCCGACCTCTGGCCGGAGCAGACCGACGAGGGGGAGCTGGGTATAAAGTACAGGCGCGCGGACAAGATACTCTTCGATCACGTCGAGCGGGGCCTGGACCGTGACGCACTCGTGGCCGCCGGTCATGATTCCGGGGTGGTGGACCACCTCTTGGGGATCGTGAAAAAGAGCGCCTTCAAGCGCCAAGGCCCGGCCGCACCGCCGAGAATACAGGGAGGTTAGGAAAAAAACCTTCTCAGACAACGTGAATTGCACAGGATAATACGACGTTTTCACTTGAATTCGCTGGGATTAAACCCGGCGGTATTTGTTGACAATTTCACTTGACAACAGTGGAGGGGGAGTGTAAACTGCACATGTAGATTAATCATATTAAGATGTTGGAAAAAAGTTCCTCTTTTCTGTAATTGCTACTTTTAGTCTGTTGAAAACAGCTCAGGGAGAGAATATCCTAGAGAAGAAGTTGGCAAAATCTCTGTAAGTTCTAGTGTACCTCGACGGGAAACAACAAAAGGAGCATACATGCTTTCCAAGCTGCTAAAATACCTCGTCGGTTTGATTCTGCTCATCGCGGCAACTTCATGGGCCGTTCATATAGACGATCTAGAACCGACCGATGATTCGTTCACATCAAACTGGGATCTGGATAGAAACTGGAATGGTTGGGACCTTCAATGCTACACAGGCGCTGATGAGGCGCGCCTCTGGATATGGTTCGTCTTACCGGATCCCGCTCCAATTGGTGAAACCTGGATCTACGACGCTCACATATTCCTCTACATCTATGATCGCCTTGGTGGTCACCCCGTGGAGGTTAGGGATAACGTTGACGAATCTTGGACTGAGGAAAACATTACATGGAGGAACCAACCTAACGCGCCCCTTACATTAGCTGATATCAACCCTGTACAAGGTCAGTGGTTAGATTTCCACGCAACCTATGTTATGAATGAGTGGTACGCATACGGAACACTTCCGAATAACGGGTTGTGTTATATGTTCATATCAGCCGAAAACGGCTTTTGGGCGTACGACAAGGAAAGCTATCAAGAAGATTACCGTCCTTATATGGATGTAACGTATGACGTTGTGACGCCGTCGGATTTCAACCTGACATCACCGCCCAACGGGACAGAGTTTGATGTATACGAAACAGCATCACCCTCATACGTAGAAGCCACTGAACGACACCAGCAACCTGTGACTGACATTTCAGGAGACAGAGTAAGTTACGACGTAACTTTCCAGTGGCAAGCATCCACCACGGATGGTCCGGGCAACATCACTTATCACCTTCTTGTGGATAACGACTCAGACTTTAGTGGTTACCACGAAGTTGATGTGGACGGGTTATCCTCGACGACATACACACACAGCTTCGACGTTACGGAAGACATCACCTATTACTGGCGGGTTACCGCCAAGGAAAGCAAACTGGACGTTGAAACACGTTGTTTGAACGATTTCGAGTTCTCTTTCGATTGGCATCCAGATAATGAGATTGAGGAGCATTCCTTTGGGTACATAAAAGCCCAATTTGAGTAGCTCCTACTGTCGAAACTTTCCCTTTACAACAGGGGGAGTGTAAACTGCACATAGAGACCTTTGAAAAAGTCTTTTCAGTGGTTGAATGATTTCTTGAACCTATTTACGATAAACAGGCCGTCGTGGGGACGGTTCAACCAAAACCCGTTAACCGAAAAGGAGATACGATGAAGAGGATCATCTTGTTACTAACCGTAGCGTTGGTTGTGTTTCCCATAGTCGTGAGAGCTGAATATTACTACAGCTTTGATGGTACAGGAGGCTGGACTTGGGAAGATCCTTCCTATATTTGGGAGGCGCCGCCGCTTGCGCATTACGAGATAGATGCCAATTACCGCAGAGCATACGATTCCTATACCGATACGACTCAGGTCGGTGATTCAATCGACATCAGAGTAACGTATGACGCTCACTCAGATGGAAATAGCAGACAGCTGATAATCGTAGGTTTCGTAGATTCACTTGCGGAAACACATTTTGATTTCGTGGATGCAATCTTCGTGTATATGGGCAATTACTGGGGCACGCCGGTAGCAATCCCATATGCTTGGAAAGACGGCGGTTCGATCAATCTAACCGGCTCTTACCCGCCGCCGGACTGGCAGCAGGGCTACGGCGAATACCGCTACTGGATTAAAATCCTCAGCACGAGTCAGTATCGAACGAGATGCTGGAAGGACGGAACGCTGGTCTGGGATAGTACGAATTCCGGTGATATAACCGGACTAGACACGAATTATGCGGCGATATTCAACACCCGTACATCGAGTTACCCCTTAGAAGGTTATCACCACGGAACGGTTGATTACCTTTATTGGGGTGAACCGGATCCCTCCGTCGAGGAAACCACCTGGGGACAGATCAAAGCGCTGAAGTAAAGAGAGTATAGACACAACAAGGCCGGGGTATCCCCGGCCTTTTATTTATTCTCCCTAACTGCAAAAGGTTGGGTTAAGTGTACTCTGCCCTCATCGCATCCCCTGTGTTAAAATTACCCGCCCCCTAAGCAGATAGATAGAGGTTCCCATGCTCGATTTACGCTACCTGCGCAACAACCCCAACGAGGCCGAGGACCGGCTGCGGAACCGGGACCCGGAGGTCTCCCTCGAGCGGCTGAAGGCGCTGGACTCCGCCTGGCGCAACGTCCTGCAGCGCGTGGAGGAGATCCGGGCCGAGCGCAACGAGATCGGCGAGGCCATCGCGGTTGCCAAGAAGGCCGGCGAGAGCGTCACCGAAGCCATCGAGCGCATGGGTATTTTTAAAGAGGAACTCTCGAAAATCGAGGAGCAGGAGAAGGAGTTTAAATCCCAGCTCGACGATGAGCTTTTGGGGCTGCCCAACCTGCCGGACCCGCGGGTACCGGTGTCCTTCGACTCCGACGACGCCGAGGAGCTGCGCGTCGGCGGCGAACTGCCCGACCACGACTTCGAGCCCAGGGACCACGTCGAGCTGGCCGAGCCGCTGGGGCTGTTGGATTTTCCCGCCTCGGCCAGGCTGACCGGCGCCGGCTTCGCCGTGTACCGCAAGGAGGCCGCCCTCCTCGAATGGGCGCTTCTCTCCTGGATGTTCAAAAACGCCGCCGAACACGGCTACGAGCCGGTGCTTCTACCTTTTTTGGTAAACGCTCGATCCCTCTACACCAGCTCCCAACTCCCCAAGTTCATGGGCGACGTGTACAAGCTGGCCGATGACGACCTGTACCTCATCCCCACCAGCGAGGTGCCGCTGGTCAACCTCGGCCGGGAGATGACGTACAAAGAACAGGAGTTGCCCCGGCGTTTCACCTCGGTCACGGCCAACTTCCGCCGCGAGGCCGGCACCTACGGCCGCGACACGCGGGGTCTGGTGCGCACCCATCAGTTCAACAAGGTGGAGCTGGTGGCCATCACCGCTCCGGAGCAGGCCGAGGGTGTCTTCGAGGAGATGATCGCCATCGCCGAGGAGATACCGCAGAGACTCGGACTCCGTTGGCGTACGATAATGCTGGTCACCGGCGACATGGCCCAGCAGGCCTCGGTAACGGTGGACGTCGAGGTCTGGTGCCCGGGGATGAAGCGCTGGTGGGAGATCAGCTCCGTTTCTAACTGCACCGATTACCAGGCGCGGCGCGGTGGCATCCGCTACAAGCCCGCCGACGCCGGGAAGAGCAGGTTCTGCTACACGCTGAACGGCTCCGCCGTGGCCACCAGCCGCCTGCTGCCGGCCATCCTCGAGACCCATCAACGCGCAAACGGGAGCATCGTCATCCCCGAACCGCTTCGCGCCTACGTGGGGAAAGAGGTCATCGGCGGTAAGTAGTCGCCCCCGGATGGTGGTTCATTAACGGTTGGTTTTATGTAAGGGCGGGTCCCTAAACCCGCCCGCTTCTCATCAATACGAATATCCCCTCGCCCATTTGGAGAGGTGCAGTCGCTCACGGGTCAGGGTGAGGGCAAACGTAGGGGCGGGGCTCTGCCCCCGCCCGCGCACCCAAAATGTAGGGCGGGGATTCTATCCCCGCCGCGGCGGCACGCAGAGGGGCCGCCCTACGTTTGTTATACGTTACCTTGCGATGACCAGCCTCTGCGTGATGGAGCCCGCGCCGGTTTCCAGGCGGTAGAGATAAACGCCGCTCTCAACGTCGGCGCAGGACCAGCTCACCTCGTGGCGCCCGGCGGTCTGTTCTGCATCAACCAAAGTCACAATGCGCCGACCGGAGAGGTCGTACACCGAAAGCTCCACGCGCCCCTCGGCGGGCAGCGAGAAGACGAAGTTGATGACCTCCCGCGAGGGGTTCGGATAGGCGGCGTAAAGAATTAGCTCAGGTATATATTCGGGAACGGTAACCGCCTCCGTCGGGCCGAAGCGCTGGACCGTTCCGTCGGCCTCGGTAACCTCCAGCCAATAGCAATACTCGACGCCCGAAGATACACCCCGGTCGAGGTACTTTGTTGCGTCACCATTCAACGGCTCGGAATGCAGGAATATCGGTTCCTCATCACCAATTGTTCGCAGTACGCGCAGTCCCGATGGGGAATCGCCCTCGATACGCCAGTTAACCAGGATGCCCTCGTCTTCCGCGTCAACGACGAAGTCAACTATATCAACCCCGCCGCCCAGGTCCACGTCGAAGTACCAGTCCATCTCTACGGCCCAGTACTCCTCCTCGTCGACGTCTATGGACTTCACCCGCCACCAGATGCGGTCGCCATCCTGGATTCCATCCGCTATCTGGTACTCGGATTCGACTATATCGGTAACCTCGTTATATGTCTCGAAGTCGGGATCGGTTCCCCACCAGAGGGTGTAGGATTCGTGGTCGGGAACCGGCGAGTCCTCCCAATCCAGCAGCGGCGTTAAAGTGTCCACAACTTCGCCGCTCTCAGGACTTAAAAGGTGGAAGTAAATCAGATCCACGTCGAAGTACCAGTCCAGCTCGACGGCCCAGTACTCCTCCTCGTCGACGTCTATGGACTTCACCCGCCAGTAGATGCGGTCGCCGTCCTCGATTCCCTCGGTTATCTGGTACTCCGACTCGGCGATGTCCGTCACCTCGTTGTAGTCGTTGAAGTCCGGGTCGGTTCCCCACCAGAGGGTGTAGGATTCGAGGTTGGGTAATGTACAGTTTTCCCAATCCAGGGTCGGAGTGGTGGTTTGTACTTCCTCCTCATTTTCCGGCCAGATTAAGTGGAAAATGGTGTTGTCACGCCAGGCATAAGTAACATAAGATCCCATCCACATGTTTCCATCTGGATATGTAATTTTTGGTTGATAGTTTGAATCAAGCTCAAGAGAGTAATCCAAAATCTCAACAAGAATAGTGTCGTCTACAGTTTCCACAACCCATTCATCAGCATCATTATATACAAAGCTTAAGTTTGTATATACATCATAATTAAGATAAGCTATGCAAGGCATTTCATTTGCATCAAGCTCCATTCTGCAATCTAACAAATCAGCATCCGTTAATATTAGTTTGAAATACCATTGATCATCTTCCTTATAGGCGTATTTTAGTCCGTCTTCAACCCAATCTATATATGAAAATACAGGGTTAATTTGTGAATCTAGTTCTAAGGAAATGCCACTCCGACGCACATCGCTATCTACGACTTCGATATCCCAAGTTGAATCGTGCCGATGCGCGTACCGTAATTCTCTGTACCAATCACGATCTTGATATTCATAAGTATAGACAATGTGCGGTTCTCCCGCTGAGTCTAAATGTAGATCAAGATCATTCATACCACTAGGACCATCTATTATTACGTCCACTATTTCACTGACCCAGGAGGAACCATTGTGGTACACATAAGTTAAATACCAATTGAATTGGTATCTTTCCAGTGTTTCACGTTCATAAAATACAAAATGAGGCAAACCAGCGGAATTAACCTCAGCGGTAAAGGAACCAATATTGTAGGGAGAGGTATAAACGTTATAATCAACATCCAAGTGACGGTAATAAATATTCTTAGAGTCTCGCCAGCTAAAAAGTGGTTTGTTATTCTGATCTACACCGATGATCTGGCCGTTATCTAAAAGTTGCGTTTCCCAGGACGAACCATTCCAATAATAATAGTGATAATATTCATCACCAGAATGCGCCTCAATAGAGGTGATGTGAGGATGATCGTCCCAATCTAGTACCAACGTGCAACTATAAAAGTAGGACTCACCTACATATCCTTCATCAATGTATTCACTGTGCCACTCGCCGGCGGCGGCGAGCACCGGCAGCAGCAGTAAAAGGGCTATTGCGACGTATCTCATGGAAAACCTCCCATACCTGCACTTTTAAGTATAGCAAATTCCGTTCCATCTGAAGAATTGCCGTAAATACGCCGATTGCCAATATCGGCGCGTCGTTTATTTGATGATACGGGGTTTATCAAGGGAAGGATTACCCCGCATGTGGGGCTTACTCACTCGTACCGGAGGGCGCAGGTGGGGCCCGAGCGGGAGTGCTTGACGGCGGGCGGCGTGAGAGGGGATAATAAGCGCGATGGAAGAGGAAACGAAGGTTAACTTCTGGCGCAGGCCGCCGGTGATCGGCCTCTACATGGGCTTCGTCCTCGGCCTCTTCGAGATCGTGCCCATGATTGCCGAAGGCGGGGTGGGGTTCTGGCATCTCTTCGCCGTCTTCGGCCACCGGCTGGCGGTGGGCTTCGTGATCGGCGCGGCGCCGCTGTGGTACTACGGGGTCACCCAGGGTCTCCTCGTTTCCCTGGTCCTAGATGTCCCCTTCGCCCTGGTCACCGGGGCTCCGTGGTACTACTGGCTGCCGATGGCCGTCTTCGGTGGCGGCCTGACCGGCTACATGGTGGGGCGCTTCCGCCAGGGCGGTGAGATGGAGAAGCCCGGCGGCCACCGCTGAACCTATTTACTACCCAAAAAGAAAAGGCCCCGCGGGGCCTTTTGGTTAATCTGAGTAAATGCTATTCATC
>DAOVLG010000223.1 GCA_030631385.1 Candidatus Coatesiibacteriota bacterium
CAACGAGGACACCTGCATCGGCTGCTGGGACTGCATCACCGTCTGCCCCTACCTGGCGATCACCGAGAAGGAGATCAAGAACCGGGACGGCGAGGTGCTCCGCATGGTGGCCGAGGTCAACCCCGGCCTCTGCCAGGGGTGCGGCCTCTGCACCACCGTCTGCCGCTCGAACAGTGCCCAGTTGGCCGGTTTTAACGACAAGCAGCTCTACGCGGAGATACAGGCGTTATAGATGTAGGGGTGGGTGTCCACACCCAGTGAGCGGGAGGGTCGCAGAGGGCCTCCCCTACGAAAGGGAACAAGGAGTCAACCCGTGGCGAAAGAAGCCAAAAACGTAGACACGGCTGAGGAAGAACCGGTTTCCGAAAAACCGGATAAGACGCCGGAACCGGCAAGCGACAGATGGGAGCCGCGCATCGTGGCCTTCGTCTGCAACTGGTGCACCTATTTAGGCATGGACCTGGCCGGCACCAGCCGGATGAAGTACCAACCCAACGTCCGCGTCATCAAGGTGCCCTGCTCCGCCCGCATTGATCCGCTCTTCGTGATGAAGGCCTTCGAGAACGGGGCCGACGGCGTCCTGGTCTCCGGCTGCCACCCCGGCGACTGCCACTACACCTCGGGCAACTACCACGCCCGGCGGCGCTGGACCGTCTTCCGCGAACTCATGTCCTTCCTCGGCATAGACCTGAACCGGCTCCAGTTCTCCTGGGTCTCGGCGGCCGAGGGGATCAAGTGGGTCCGCGTCATCAACGACGTGACCGACAAGGTGCGGGAACTGGGGCCGCACACCGACTACCACAACCTCTCCCGCTAAGGATGGAAGTGGAAGAAAAACTCCGCGAACTGGCGAAGAAGCTCCTCGACTCGAAAGAGGTTGACGTCGTCATCGGCTACGGTAAGGTCCACGACGATAGGCGGCGCGGGCCGGTCTTCATCACCGATCCGGCGGACGTTGACAAGCTCGTCTTCGACGAGCGCTGCCTGAACAACCTCGCCGGCTACCTGAACAAGCGGTACAAGCTGTTGAAGGCCGAGTTCGACAGACCGGCGGTCGTGTTGAAGGGCTGCGACGCCAAGGCCGCCGTGGGCCTGATCCAGGAGTCCCAGTTCACCCCGGAGGACGTAATTTTAATCGGCGTCTGCTGCTCCGGCGTGGTCCCCGATTACGATTCGTCATACGGGGAACGCCCCTTCAAGTGCCAGGTCTGCGACGTCCACCGGCCGAAGAACGTCGCCCACGTGATCGGCGACCTCCCCGAGGACGAACCCCTCCTGGAGTACACTCCCAGCGAAGAGGCCACTGAACTGGCCGATAGACCTCGGGAGGAGCGCTACGCCTTCTGGCGCGCCGAGCTGGAGAGGTGTATCCGCTGCTACGCCTGCCGGGCGGTGTGCCCCCTGTGCTCCTGCGAGCGCTGCATCGCCGACTCGAACCAGCCCCAGTGGATACCGACCTCGGGACACGAGATCGGGAGTTGGAGCTGGAACATCATCCGCGCCTTCCACCTCGCCGGACGCTGCATCGGCTGCGGTGAGTGCGCCCGCGCCTGCCCGGTTGACATACCCCTGGACCTGCTGAACCAGCACCTGCGCAAAATCGTCAGCGAGCGCTTCGGCTACGTGGCCGGTCTGGACCCCGAGGCCAAACCGCCGCTGATAACGTTCAAAGAGGACGACGCAGAGGAATTCATTCGATAAACCGTTAAACGTTTATGCGCGGGGATAATCGCTCGTATGGTACGGCCCTGTCGTCGTGATACCGGGGTGCTGCGCCCGACGCTGCCGCAGAGGAGTTCATCCGCTAAATGGAGGACAAACCAAAGCCCGACCTCGAGGGACGCCGAGGCTTTCTCAAGGCGATTGATTGGTCCCGGTGGGGCCATCTGGAGACCGATCAACAGAAAGGGATTCCGTTACCTCCGTTCCAGAAGCCCCATCCCGCCGACGCCGGGTTGGTACGCCTGGTCCCGCCGGATGAGCTGACCGTCGGGAAGACCCCGATGCTGGAGGTAATCAACAAAAGACGCAGCCGGCGGAAGTTCACCGACGAGGCCCTGACCAACGAGGAGCTGTCGTTTCTGTTATGGGCGACGCAGGGCTACCGGCGCGACGTCAACGGCTGGTCATTCCGTACGGTGCCCTCGGCGGGTTCCCGGCACTCCTTCGAGACCTACCTCCACGTTGTCCAGGTGGAGAGGATTGACCCCGGCCTGTACAGATTTCTCCCGAAGGAACACAAGTTGGTGTTCCTCACCGGTGAGGAGGGGCTGGAAGAGCGGGTGAACGAGGCGCTTTACGGGCAACGGTTCAACGCAGCGGTAACTTTTATCTGGACCACGCTCCCCTACCGCATGGAGTGGCGGTACAGCGTGGCCTCGGTCAAGGCCATCGCCATTGACGCGGGGCACGTCGGCCAGAACCTCTACCTGGCCGCCGAAGCGATCAACTGCGGCACGTGCGCCATCGGGGCTTACGACCAGGGCAAGATGGACGCACTCTTGGGTGTGGACGGCGGGGACGAGTTCACCATCTACGCCGCACCGGTGGGCAAGCCGGCGGAAAAAGACATAGACACCCTACAACGTCACGGAATAGACCAGGCACAGACCTCCGAGGAGTGAGATGCGCGAGGGTAAGCTGCGGGAACTGAACGATCTCTTTAAAGCGTTCACGGGTGACGGCCACCGGATCGTCGGTCCCAAGAAGCGGGGCGACGACGTCGTCTTCGCCGAGCTGACCTCCATCGCCGAGTACACAACCGAGTACATCTGCACCGCCAACTCCGCCAAGGACTTCATCTTCCCCAGGTCAGAGGCGATCCTCGCCTTCACCTACAACGCCGCCGGAACCGAGATCGTTGACCTCCTGGCCGATGAGTACCCGCCGACGGTGATCATCGGTGCCCGCCCCTGCGACGCCCGGGGCATGCGGAGCCTCGACGCTGTCTTCGGCGGGGAGTACGACGACGATTTCTACCTCAAACGACGCGCCGCAACGACGATCGTCGCCGTGAGTTGCACAGCCGCCGACGACGCCTGCTTCTGCACCTGCACCGGCGGACGCCCGGACGGCATCGAGGGGGCGGACATACTCCTGACCCCCCTCGAGGACGGCGGTTTCTACGTCGAGACGGGCAGCCAGAAGGGTGAGGAGCTCCTTGGGCGCTACGAGAACATCTTCGCCCCGGCGCCCGAGCGCGCAAAACGCGACGCGGCTATCGAGAAGGCCTACAAGGACCTGCGCCACGACCTCACCGAGGCCCCGGATAGAATCAAGCTCTGGCTGGACAACTATCAGAACTACGATTCCGATAAGTGGCCGAAGATCGTGGCGCGCTGCCTCTCCTGCGGCGCCTGCACCTTCGTCTGCCCCACCTGCCACTGCTTCGACATCCTGGACGAGGGCAAGCTGGGCGCCGGGGTGAGGAAGAAGAACTGGGACGCCTGCCAATTCGACCACTTCACCCTCCACGCCTCGGGACACAACCCCCGCGACCGCCAACCGCTGCGCTGGCGGAACCGTTTCACCTGCAAGTTCAAGATCTACCGGGACAGGTGGAACCTGCCCGGCTGTGTGGGCTGCGGGCGCTGCATCCGCGTCTGCCCCGTCGGCCAGGACATCACCGAGGTCATGGCCGAGGTGGCCGAGCTCGGCGAGTAGATTCTTTAAATCTGTCAAAGGTCGGGATAGAAGATGGCCAACGTCTACGCGCCCCATCTGGCGAAGATAAAGGAGATCGTCCAGGAGACCCCGGATACCCGGACGTATAAACTCGAGTTCACCGACGAGAAGCTACGCAAGGACTTCACCTTCGAGCCCGGGCAGTTCGGCGAGTACTCGGCCTTCGGCGAGGGCGAGAGCACCCTCTGCATCGCCAGCTCCCCCACGAGGAAGGGTTATCTCGAGTGCACCTTCAAGGTGGTCGGACGGGTGACCGGCGGCCTCTCGCGGAAGAACGTGGGCGATCCGGTCGGCTTCCGCGGCCCCTACGGCAACCACTTCCCCTACGAAGATTTCAGGGGGAAGAACCTGCACATCGTCGGCGGCGGGATCGGCCTGGCACCCCTTCGCAGCCTGATCTGGTTCGTACTGGACAACCGGAAGGATTTTGGGGGCGTCACCATCCTCTACGGCGCCCGCTCGGTGGCCGACCTCCTCTACAAGCGCGAGTTCGAGGAGTGGGAGAAATACAAAAAGGTCAACCTCGTCCTGACCGTGGACCCGGGCGGTGAAACCCCGGATTGGAAGGGTAAAATCGGCTTCGTTCCAACGGTG
>DAOVLG010000098.1 GCA_030631385.1 Candidatus Coatesiibacteriota bacterium
CGCTCAAAGCACCTCCCGCCCCGTTAAACCCTCTTTTTCGACATCCGTTCGAGTTCGCGCCAGGCGATGTCCTTCCGCAGGGTCTTCCCCTCGAACCGGATCTTCTCCGCCCGCCGGTAGGCGTTGTGAACCGCGGCGTTGATGGTGGCTCCCATGCCGGTCACCCCCAGGACACGGCCGCCGTTGGTAACGACCTTCCCCTCACTCAGCTTGGTGCCAGAGTGAAAGGCGACGCTGATGTAGTCATCCTTCCCGATGCCGGTGATCTCGTAGCCGGTTTGGATCCGCCCCGGGTAGCCCTCACTGGCCAGGACCACGCAGGCCGCCTTCTTCTTCGTCAGGTTGACTCGTCTGACGGGAAGGTGACCCGTGGCGGCGGCGTAGAGGAGCATCAGCAGATCGTCGGCGATCCGGGGGACGATGGCCTGGGTCTCTGGATCGCCGAAGCGACAGTTGTACTCGATCACGTAGGGCCCGTCCATGGTGAGCATCAGCCCCACGTAGAGCATCCCGGCATACGGATCGCCGATGGCCTCCATCCCCTTTAGCGTCGGGGTGATGATGGTCCGCATCATGTGGGAGATGGATTCGGAGTTGACGATGGAGACCGGCGAGTACGAGCCCATCCCCCCGGTGTTGGGACCGGTGTCTCCCTCGCCGATGCGCTTGTAATCCTGGGCGGTGGCGAGGATGCAGGTCTCGCCCCGACCATCGGTGAGTACGAAGAGGGAAACTTCCTCGCCGTGGAGGAACTCCTCGATGACCACCGTCCGCCCGGCCTGGCCGAAGGCCTCACGCGTGAGCATCGCGTCCACGGCCTTCTCGAGCTTGGCCGGCGTCTCGCAGATGAGCGAGCCCTTCCCGCCCGCCAGACCGTCCGCCTTCACTACCAGGGGGAGGTGGTGGGTGTTGCCGAAGTGCCAGGCGGCGTTGAAATCGTCGAAGACGCCGAACTCAGCCGTGGGGACACCCACCGAGGCCATGAGTTCCTTGGCGAAGGCCTTCGAGGACTCGAGACGGGCCGCTCCGGCGGTGGGCCCGAAGATGGTGAGCCCCGCACGCTGGAACTCGTCCACGATCCCCCCGGCGAGGGGAGCCTCGGAACCCACGATGGTGAGGTCTATCGCCGCCCCGCGGGCGAAGTCCACCAGCGTGCCGAGCTCATCCCCGGGCAGCGGTGGAATCTCGGCGATATCGGCGATCCCCGCATTACCGGGGTAAGCGTACAGTTTCTCCAACCGCGGGGAGCGGGAGACACCCCAGCCCAGGGCGTGTTCCCTCCCCCCCTTACCAACGATAAAGACGCGCATTTACGGCCTCATCGGAGCGTCTGTCCCGATTAGTGCCTGAAATGCCGGGTTCCGGTGAAGATCATGGCGGCGCCGGCTCTGTTCGCGGCCTCGACGACGGCCTCGTCCCCCTTGGAGCCCCCGGGCTGGATGATGGCGGTGACCCCCGCTCCGGTCAACGCCTCCACCCCGTCGGGCATGGGGAAGAAGGCGTCGGAAGCCGCCACCGAACCGGATGCCCGCTCACCAGCCTTTCTCACCGCGATGATCGCCGAGTCAACCCGGCTCATCTGACCAGCGCCGACACCGACCAGCCAGCACGAGCCGTCATCCACCCGCCGGGCCAGGACGACGGCGTTGCTCTTGACGTGCTTTACCGCGCGCCAGGCGAAACGGAGCGCCGACCACTCCCGTTCCGTGGGGGTGCGTTCGGTCGCCACCCGCTCCTCGGCGGACCATTCGTCATCCACCCCTTGGACCAAAAGGCCGCCGGGGATGAAACGCCCCTCGAAGCCGCGGGACGACCCGGTATCATCCAGGGCGACAAAGCGCCTCTGCTTCTTCCTTGTTAACAGATCCAGAACGCCCGGAGCGTAATCCGGCGCCACGGCGCATTCGATGAAACGCGTCTTGTGGATCAGCTCCGCGGTCTTTTTGTCTATCACCCGGTTGAGGGCGATGACCGAACCGAAGGCCGACATGGGATCCCCCTCGAGGGCCAGTTCGTAGGCCCGTTCGAGGGTGGACGCCGAGGCCAGGCCGCAGGGGTTGGTGTGCTTGATGACGGCGGCGGCGGGCCCGTCGAAATCGCAGACCGCCTTCCACGCCGCGGAGAGGTCCCAGTAGTTGTTGAAACTCAAGGGCTTGCCCGAGAGCTGTTCCGCCGCACCCAGCCCCCCCTTACCCCCGATGGGCAGGTAGAGCGCCGCCGGCTGGTGGGGGTTCTCGCCGTAGCGCAGCTCGCGGCCCTTCCGGTAGGCGGTGATGTACAGCTCGGGGAGTCCGCCGTCCTCGATCAAATAGTTGGTGATGACGGCGTCGTAGGCGGCGGTGTGGGCGAAGGCCTTGGCGGCCAAGGTGCGCCTGTGTTCGAGGGTCACGCCGCCTTTGGTGATCTGTTCCAAAACGGTCCGGTAGTCGGCGGGGTCGCAGACGGTGATCACGTGGTCGAAGTTCTTGGCCGCCGCCCGTAAAAGGGCCACCCCGCCGATGTCTATCTGCTCAACGGCCTCCGTCGGGGCGGCTCCCGAGGACACCGTTTCGGCGAAGGGGTAGAGGTTCACCACCACCAGGTCTATCTCCACCGTGCCGATCCGCTCCAGATCCTTTTTATCGGCGACGGTCCGCCGGGAGAGTATCCCCCCGTGGATGCGCGGGTGCAGGGTTTTGACCCTCCCGCCGAGGATCTCCGGAGAGCCGGTGTAATCCGCCACTTCGATCACCGAGAGGCCGGCCTCGCGCAGAACGCCGGCGGTACCGCCGGTGGAGAGCAGATCGACACCCTTGAGACGGTGGAGAAAGTCCACCAGTCCGGTTTTGTCGGATACGCTGGCCAGGGCTCGGCGTGGGGTTAGTCGGTCGGACATCGTGGCAACCCACCCAAGCGGTTGGAGGAACTTTTCTAAAAACAGGCGAAAGCTGGACGGGACCAACTTCAACCCGCGTCCGGTGATGCGGGGCGACGTATTGTAACATAAAGCCGGCACAGCGTCAGCAGGCCCGGCGGCCTTCCCGGCCGAGGGGACCGTAGGGTTATCGGGGACCACCTCGCCGGCCGGTGCGAAGCGGGATTTCTACCCTTTCTCCTCAGTCCCGGGCTTCCCTTTGAACATCTGCTCGACGTTCTTGGCTCCCAGCCACCGGACGACCGTCTCCTCTGTCTCGTCCACCGGATCGCCGCGCAGGCGCTGACGCCGTCTCACCCAGGCGGCTGCCAGGTAACGGTAGATGGGGGAGAGGTAGACGGCGTCCAAGGTCACCGAGAGGCCGAAGATGACCGTGAAGGCCAGCTCGCCCTGGGTGAAGCCCGTCCGGATCCCGTGGACGACGGCGAAGACGACCCCGACGAGCCCCACCACCATCAGGGTCCAGAGGGCGATGCGCCCCTCCTTCTCGAGACGGCGGCGGTACGCCTCGTACTCGGATTTACCCATCCGCTCCTCCCTGGATTTTACCGTTTTCTTTAAGCGCGTGACATGGCCTAAACCTCGATAAATATAGAGCCCCGCTTGGTGGGTGTCAAGGAGCGCCCCTTTCGCATCTCCCCCCGACGGGCTATAATGTACCCAGGAGAACCAAAAACCTCCACCCCAATACCCTTCGGAGGGTTGAGCGATGCGACGAGTCGGCGTTTTTCTCCTGATCGGAGCCTGCGGGGTCCCGGCCTTCGAACTGATCCCCTGGGAGGTCGGGCAGTGGACCTCCTACGCCGATGCGGGCGGGGAGGTCGGTTTCTCCGCCGCCCTGCTGGAGCTGCCCGAAGGCTCAGATGGGCTCTGGTTGCAAATCGAGATAGAGCTCCCCGAGACAGGCCATGTCGTCGTCCAGATCGCCTTGAAAGAGGAGGGTGCGGAATTCATCCAGCGGGACGTAGCGGAGCACATCGAAGAACCCGCGGAGGCGGAGGAGTTCCTCGGAGATTTCCGATCCCTGTTCACCTACTACGAGAACTTCGGTGGGGATATACGCCTCGGGGTGGATTCACCCGAATTGGGGGATCGGGTTGTCCTCACGGTTGAGCCGGAGATCCTCCGCGAGTTCGTGGAGGTCTTCGCCGAGTTAGGTGAGGCGTTCGAACCCACCACGTCCGAGCCCGTCGAGTTCGAGGACGAGGTGGAGGTCCGTGTCCCCGCCGGAACCTTCACCTGCCGGAAGATCGCCTCTGGTTCGGGCGCCGCCTGGTACGCCGAGGAGGTGCCGCTCTTCGGCATCGTCCGCCTTGGGTTCCCCGACGAGTACGGGGACGAGGATGTAATCGTGGAGCTTACCGATTTCGGTCTCACCGGCGCCGCCGATTCCCTCGCCGGATGGCCCGATCCCTTACCCCTGGAAACCTTCATCGAATTCTTGAAGACGGGACAGGAGTACGAGCCCTACACCGACGAGGAGACCCTGGGCAACAAGAAGCCCAGAGGGTAAAGTGCTGATGTGGTAAATTATGCGCTGAGGGAAGAAATGCACACGCCGCCCGAGAAGAGCTTCATGCTGACCGAGATCGCCCGCCTGCGCGGGGAGGGCAACGCCATCATCCTGGCACACAACTACCAGCTCCCCGAGGTCCAGGCCGTGGCCGACCTCACCGGTGATTCGCTCGGTCTGGCCCGTCAGGCCGCCGAGACCGACGCCGAGGTGATCGTCCTCTGCGGCGTCGAGTTCATGGCCGAGACGGCGGCCATCCTCTGCCCGGACAGGCGCGTGCTCCTGCCCGAGCTCCACGCCGGCTGCCCCATGGCCGACATGATCACCGCCGACGACGTCCGCGAGGCCAAAGAGAAGACCCCGGAGCTCTACGTCGTCACCTACGTGAACTCCACCGCCGAGGTGAAGGCCGTCTCCGATGTCTGCTGCACCAGCGCCAACGCGGTGGAGATTCTCACCAAGGCCCCCGCGGACCGGCCCGTCCTCTTCTGCCCCGACCGTCACCTGGGCGAGTGGGCCGCCCTCCAGGTCGGCCGAACCGACATCGGCCTCTACCCCGGAAAGGCCGACATCCGCCTCTGGCCCGGCTTCTGCCCCACCCACCATCGTCTCACCTTAGAGGACTTACGACGCGTTAAAAAGGCCCACCCCGAGGCCAAGGTCATGGTCCATCCCGAGTGCCGCCTCGAGGTCTGCGAGTCGGCTGACGTGACGACCTCGACGAGCGGGATGCTAACCTACCCGGCCGAGGTTGAGGCCACCGAATTCATCGTCGGCACCGAGGTGGGCATGCTGGACCCGCTCCGACGGATGTATCCGGCCAAAAACTTCTATCCCGCCGCCGCGGAGAAGATGGTCTGCTGGAACATGAAGGTGACCGACCTGGAGAGCGTGTACAACTCCCTGGCCCAGGACCGCTACCAGATCGCCGTGCCGAGGGAGATCGCCGATCCCGCCCGCCGGGCCATCCAGCGGATGCTCTCCGGATAATCCAACGAAATAGTTTCCCCACTATTTAGCTTGAAATACGAAAAGTGGTGACGTATAATGCAGTTAACCGGTAGTAATTAGCCAAACCTGAAAGGAGAGAGCTATGCGTAAGATTCTGTTAGTGCTCTTGGCGTTGGGGGTTGTGGCCTTCGCCGCCGAGTACCAGTTCTCGACCGGTACCTGGGACCAGACCCCCGACATGGCCGGCAGCTCGGACGGCTGGGGCGAGTGGTTCGTCACCGTCTTCGAGAACGACACCGGCGATGACGTCGACATCACCGAGCTGGGCATGCCCTGCTGCGGACCGGCCTCGGGCGACTACGGCTGGGTGGTCTGGTACGACGTGGGCGGAATGGACCCGCCTCCGGGCAATCCATACAGCGCCGATGACTACGGTCCCTACACCCCGGAGAGTCCATCCGACTACACCGTCTACACCTACGTGGACCTCTCCGAGGAGGAGTTGGTAGTCGAAGACGGCACCTACTTCAACATCGGTTACGACAACACCTACCTGGGCGGCCAGATCTACTACAACGACTACCCCTCCTGGGCCTGGTACTCGGGCTACTGGGATCCCGAGTCCAGCTGGGGCCGCACCGACCTCATCCAGTGCCGCGCCGAGACCTTCATCACCGAGACCGATCCGCCCTACGTTGACGGACTGGACCCGGCCGACGGCGACACCGAGGTGCCGGTAGACTCCCCCATCGTCTTCCACTGCAAGGATGACGACTCCGGCATTGACATCACCACCATTGACTTCAGCGTCCAGGACACCAGCCTGAGCGGAGGCTTAGTCGTCAGCGCCAGCGCCGCGCTGAGCACCCACACATCCCCGGCCCGGACCCTGCCCGGCGATCTGGACATTGACGACACCGACATCAACGACGTCGTCTGCACCTGGACCGGAGATGATGATTTCCTCATAGGCGAGGTCATCACCTGCACCGTGGCCGGCACCCTGGCCGACAACCAGGGCAACGAGCTGGGCGACGACTTCGTCTGGACCTTCGACATCGAGGGCGCCGTCGAGGACACCACCTGGGGCCAGATCAAGAGCGTGTACTAGCACCGCTCCGCGATTCACCAGCGTAATGAAGAGGAACCCCGCGGGGTTCCTCTTTCATATGTCCCCTCGCCCCCTTTAGGGGGAAAGGGTTGGGGTGAGGGCTACCTTTAAATAAAAAACGGCGGGGATAGGTATATGCGCCCGAAGGGAAATCCCCGCCCTACGGATTC
>DAOVLG010000002.1 GCA_030631385.1 Candidatus Coatesiibacteriota bacterium
AGAGCCGAGTTCATCCGGTACGGCCGGATGCACCGCAACAGCTACCTGGACGGTCCGGCGCTCATCTGGGCGAGCCTCGAGTTGAAGGGAAGGCCCGGGGTCTATATCGCCGGGCAGCTCTCGGGAGCGGAGGGGTACGTTGAGGCCATCGCCACCGGCCTTTTGGCCGGAAAAAACCTCGCCAGGCGGCTTGCGGGGTTGGAACCGCTGATCCCGCCGCGGGAAACGGTACTGGGGGGCCTGGTGCGAACCGTGGCGGGTGACGACCGGTCCGACAGCCCCGATCCTCCAAGTCCGGTCAACGCCAACTTCGGCTTACTGCCGTCCCTCTCGGCACAGGTTCGGGGGAAAAGGCGACGACGGGAGGCGCTGGCGCAAAGAGCGCTGGCCGCGATGCGTGTCTTCAGCTGGCGGCTGGGGTTTACCCGGCTACCGTGAGCCCCGTGTTATTTGGTAAACTAGGAAAATATTCGAACCCACACCCGGGGAGAGCTAGATGATCCGCAACGTCTTCATCGGCACCGACGGCTCGCGCTACGCCGTGGGAGCCGCCCGTTACGGCGTCTGGGCGGCGCAGGCCTACAACACCAAGCTGACCGGCTGTTATGTGCTCGACATCCGTCTCCTGGACGGTCCTTTCTTCGCCCGTCTGGCGATGATGCTGGGTTTTGCGCCGGCGACCAACTTCCGCGCCGCCGCCGAGCCGGTGCTGCGCGGTCTGGGCGAGACCGCCCTGGGCTTCATCGCCGAACTGGCCCAGAAGGCCGGGGTCTCCTACGAACAGATCATCACGAGCGGTCCGGTGGCCACGACCCTGATCGAGAGGGCGCAGAGGGCGGACCTGGTCGTCATCGGCCGCCAGGGAGACCACGCCGAGTACGAAAACGACATGCTAGGCAACGTCGCCGAAGGTGTGCTCAAGCGCGTGAACACGACGATCATGCTGGCTCCGGCCGACTTCGAAAAACCCACCCGGGCCGCGGTCATCTTCAACGAAGAGCCCTCGGCCGAGGAGGCCCTCCAATTCGCCGTGGACCTGCCCGACGAGTACGGGACCCTCGTCATCCACGAGGGGGACACCCTCGCCGAAGCCGAGAAGTTCGTGAAGAACCACGGGCGCGAAGCGGAATACGAGGAGCTGACGATCCCCCTCGAGGAGCGCATCGCCCAACTGGACCCGAGCGATCTGGTCGTCATCGGAGCCACCGGGGGCAAGGATCATCTCATCCTCAGTCAACGTACCCAGCGCGCCATCTGCGACGCGACCGGGCCGATCGTCGTCACCGCATGAGCCGGCTCATCTTCCTGCGCTGGCTCGTAGGCGTGATCGGCTCCTGGCCCCTCCGGCCAGCCATCGGACCGGCCGATACGATGATCTTGGAGGTCCCGAAGGGATGGGAGATCGAGTATCGGGACCGTTCCCTCCTCGCCGAAAGAGCCGACGGCGGAGCCAGGTTCAGCTTGACCCTCACCCCAAAGCTGGAAGCCCCTCCCACCGACGGGGGGCTTTTGGTGTTGGGAGGGGTGAAAGGAGAGGAGGTGCAAAACCCGGTCGTCTGCCGCGAGCTGGATGGAACCTACACCCGCACCGTGGAGTACCGCCGGGGGAACCGGTACGGTCTGTTGGCCGGAATCTACGCCGCCCGGCGGCTCTGGCTCTGGAAGCTGGAGGGGCCCTGGCGGGAACGGGAGTACCTGGGCTACCTGGGCAAGGTCGCCCTCCGGGGTATAGACTGCCGCTTGCCCCTGGTCGTCGCGCAACAGAGGCACGACCTCGGTGGAGAGCTCACCATCCGGATCGGCCCCGGTTTCCGTCTCGCCCTTCCCCGGCAATGGCGGATCATCCCCGCCGGCGCCTATGATTTCCTGGCCGAATACGGGGTCGAGGGCGCCCCGGTGGCCGAGATCGGGGTCATCACCTCCGGTCCGGCCACCGATAACGAGAACCGAGCCCTCTTTCTGGAGAGTATGCTTCTGGATGTCGAGAGCCACCGCCCCGGCTTCCGTCTACTCGAATCGGTACCCACCGAGACCGCCGGTCTGCTGGCCCAGAGGCTGAACGGCATCTACTCGGTGGACGGCGTCCCCTTCCGCTGGATGGCGGTCGTTATCTACGGCGGACGCGGCACCTACGCCATCCACGGCGAGACCACGGAGGCGAATCACGGGCGTTTCGAGGTCCTCTTCAACCGGGTGGCGGAAAGCCTGCGCGAGGGCTCGGTAGGAACCTGGTACGAGGCTCTGTGGGAGTACCTCTCCTCCCACGTGCTGACCGTCTTCGTCCCCCTCCTCATCGCCGTCGCCGCCGGCCTGTTCTTCAGCCTGCGCTGGTTCTGGCGCTTTCTCCTGCGGTACACCCGCTAACCGAACCGGTAGTGAATTAAAGAGGGGAGTCGGTTGACCCCCCTCTTTTGCGTTAGATCCTACCTACTCAGCACCCTCTGGCGGTGTCTGGGTCAGCATCAGGTGAACGACCCTGCCGCCGTCATCCAAGAATCCGCCGGAGACGCCCCGGTCGTTTACGACGACGAACTCACCCGCGCCGACGGACTCGCCGGGGTAGGCGAAGGTCGCCAAACCGCCCAGGCCGTCCACGAACTCCTTCATCAGCTTCCCCGGTTCGGGGTGACCCGTCCCCTCCTCGAGAACCGCCACCTGGGTCGAGTAGGCCACGGTCAACTCATCGGAGAGTTCGCCGAAGAGCCCAGCGTTGTCGAAGAGGTCCAATCCCAGCACGTAGCCGCCGCCGAAGAGCAGCACACCGCAGGCACCTTCTTCGGCGAAATCCCCGAAGACATCACCAAGTTTTTCGATGACCGCGTCAACCTCTTCGCTCTCCAACACGACCCGGTAGGCCGAGGTGTCGGAATACTGTCCGACGCTGTCCTGGACCTCGGACACCTTGGCCCAGACGTATCCCTGATCGGCCTGAAGATTGACCGCGCCCCGGACCTCGTTGCCCACCACCATCTTCCCAGCGGTGAAGACGGTCGGTCCGCCGCTCCACCGTCCGGACTCCACGCAGTATACCGGCAGGGGACCGCGGCCCCGATCCTCCAGGAGCACGTCCCGGGAGAACACCCGGTCCTGCTTCGCTCCCTGGATCATCTGTCCAGCCAGGATAAACAGAGGGCGCTTCGTCTCCCACACGAGCTCGACGGTGTTCACCTCGGCCGATTCCAGCTCGTTGATCCCCAAAACCCCTTCCTCCACGGCTCCGGCGAGGGTGTAATAATCCGCCCCTCCGGGATCCTTGAGGAAGAGGGGGAAGACCCAGGCCTCGCCAACGCGTTCGGGGGAACCGAGCCTCAGCCCATCCGAAAGAACCACGAGGGCGTCGGTCTCCACGGGCTCTAATTCACCACCGGGTTCCTCGTAGGCGCTCGCCGGATAGGCGTAGGGCTCGTTTATCATCAACTGTTGTATCTGGTGGGGCTCTGAGTCTACCGCCGGCTCGACATCGCCCTCCTGGGCGGCGATAACGCCGAAGACGGCCAAAACGCCAAGCACGGAGAGGATAAGTACAAAACGCAACTTCCGCATAACCACTCCCTTTCTCGTTAAGAACGGATTAATTATTTACGCCCCAGGGCGTCCCCCGGTTCCGTAAAAAAGACCCTGGCGGGCCAATCATGGGTGGAGCAAATGGCTCTTTCCGGCCTCGGCCAGCCAAACGCCTCGTAGTCCTCCGTCCAGACAATCTACATGCGGTAGTCGTAGCCCGGACATAGAAACGCCGCTTGATCCTTACAGACCACCCTCGTGCTCCCCAAGTGGTCCTTCAGGTGCCAGCCCAGCTCATATGAGCCCCGGTCGCGGTAGTCGTAGTCTATCGTGCACACCACCCCGTTGGCGTCGTTGACGTACTCCCTGGAAAGCTCCCAGGAGTCCCCGTCCCAAAGATACTCGGCGATTAACAGGTCGTTCTGGTCGTAGATGTAGCGCCGCTCCTCCACGGTCTCCTCGACGTTGTCGGTTATCTCGCGCCGCAGACGCAGCCCCCCGGCGTCGTAGCCGCAAAGCATCTCCATCTCGCTCACCGGCGGGAAGGGATTGTCGTCTATCGCCAGGTGGGTCATCCGGTCGGTGTAGTCGTAGGTGTACGTGTAGAACAACTGACCGCCGGCGTCCACCCGGTGGCTCTGAACCACGTTACCATTATAGTCCAAAGTGTAGGTGATCATCGGGTCGCCGGAGGCCACGTTCTGGATTTCGATTCTGTTGGTGTGGTCGAGGTAGGTGAGCGTCTCGGGGCGTTCAATAGTGGCGAATGGGGCGTCCTGGTCGTATTTCCAATTACATATTACAAAATCAAGCCAATTTCCCAGAAATATTTAAGGTAGATGTAAGCTGAACTATAGCTGAGCTCTACACCAGCAGTCCAAAAAGGACTATCGTCAAGCAACTCAAACATACCTGTACTGTGGTACATAATAGATGATAATCCTGTCAGTTGCCCTTCCCAACTATACCCAATTTGTTGGGAAAATACCCAACTGTAGTAATCAGGTTCTTCAAGATCTGGATCGGTACCAAGCAGAGCTGCACTAAGACCACAACCAAAATAATGGAACTTTTCTTCATACTCTCCTTCTGGTTCAACATATTGTTCCTTTACAAAATAATTAAATGAATAATTTACATCTAATAACAGGTTAAAGGTTTCATTTCTTAAAAGAGCATATGAGTATGTTGGGGAAAGACCCCAAAACCAAGCATCGTACTTTATATCTTCTTCATCCGTATGAAAAATATTATTTGGGCTGAGAAACGGAAGTGTACCGGATAATGATAAAATATTGTTATTAAAAGTTAATGAATATGTAAAACCGCTTACAAAAGTGGCTGCCATATCAAAAAGCTCATTGTTATAAAAACCTATACTTGAGAAACCAGTAATCCCAAGTTGTGGCATTGTTAAAGATATGACATGCTTACTCATATTATCAGCATAGCATAGTAAACTTAAGGCAGCGATGAGTAGAAATACAGTCAATTTCATACTATTTTCCTGTCAACCAATCCCATATATCCTCTAACCCTGGAAGTGCAAACTCTGTCCAAAATACGTGCCCTGGTGTTTTCCAAGTTGGGTTTATGTTTTGAAGAACAGTATGTTGAAGAAAATCATCCAAACCGGTCGTAGACGAAGCGCCGCTCCATATTCGATTAATCATCCTCGGGTATGCGGTTTCGGATCCATCCCAGCTCGGCGTCTGGCCGACAGTGGAACTTTGGAATGTAGGGCCGCACGTCCAGGATGGGGCTGCCGTCGAGCATGTCCACCTCGGACACGACGAGCACGTTCCCCTCGCGCCGGATCAGCCGGACCACGTCCAGACCCACGCCCGAAGGACGCCGGGGAGAACAGCAGGCGAAGGCGCCCACCTCCCGGTCGTAGCGGTACGGCTTGGTCCGCAAGCTCCGGTCGCCCTCTGGAACGAGGTGGAAGTGGAAGAGGACTATCAGGTGGGAAAAGCCCTCCAGGCCGTCCAGGCAGGTGTCATAAGGCGGGAAGAACTCCAGCCTCGCCTCCTCCTCGGGCTCCAGAACGCCTTGGATCGGACCGTCGCCTTCGGTCTTGTACGGCGTGTGGGCCACACCACAGGGCTTGACGATAACGGGGGGCGGTTTAGTCATCCTCACCGGCCAGGATTTTTCGGGTCTCGTCAATCAGTCCGCGGGCCACATCGGTGTCTTGGGCCTCGGCGAAGATCCGCACGACCGGCTCGGTCCCCGAGGGTCGCAGGTGAAGCCAGCGGTCCTTCCAGTCCAGCCGGAGACCGTCCAGTTCGGAGGCCGCCGCGTCTGGATAGGTCTCCCGCAGGCGGTCGTAGACCCGTTGCAGAACCCTCTCCTCGGGCAGCGGCACCTTTCGCTTCAGCATCACGTAGGTGGGTAGATCACCGGTAAGACCAAGTATCCCCTTACCCGACCGGGCCAGTAGCTCCAGGATAAGCGCCGTGGCGACCAGGGCATCGCGGCCCAGGTGAAGCCGGGGGTATATCACCCCGCCGTTGCCCTCACCCCCGGCGAGACAGCTCCTCTCGACGATTGTCTCGACCACGTTGATCTCACCCACCGGCGTGCGGTGCACCTTCACCCCGAAGCGGGCGGCCACGTCGTCCAGGCCCCGGCTGGTCGAGACGTTGGTGGCCAGATCGCCCCGCTCTCCCCGGTCCAAGAGGGACCAACAGGCCAACTGGAGCGTCCTCTCCTCGCCGATGGGCTTCCAATCCGGTCCAACTATGGCCAGGCGGTCCACATCGGCGTCGTAGGCCAGCCCCAGATCGGCCCTCTCCTCCACGATGGCCTGGGACAGATCGGAAAGATTTTCGGGCACCGGCTCGGGGTCATGAGGGAACCGTCCGTCGGTCTCGGCACCGATACAGCGAAACCTCACCCCCAGCTTCTCTAATAGAGACGGTATGACCGTACCGCCGGCTCCGTGGCAACAATCGGCCACCACGTTCAGGTCCGCAATCCCGATCTGTCTCACGTCTACCAGTCTGACCACCTCGTCCACGTGGCGGGTGACCAGGTCATCCCTCTGGCTGACGGATCCGATGCGGTCATGGCCGACCCAGTTGAACTCGTCTCCACGGTGCGCCTCCTTCAGCCTTTCGACCTCCGAGGGCGGGATGAAGGACCCCTTTGAGCCCACGAACTTGAGGCCGTTCCAGGTGGCGGGGTTGTGGCTGGCGGTGATCACGATCCCCCCGGCCGCCTCGAGCCACTCCACGGAGAGCTGCACGGTGGGGGTGGGGCAGATGCCGAGGTCCACCACGTCTCTACCGCAGCCGGTCAGTCCGGCGATCACCGCGCTCACAAGAGCCGGTCCCGAGGTCCGGCTGTCGCGGCCGAGCACCACCGGACCTTCCCCCAACACACCCGCGAAAGCGGCGGATAGCTCGAGGACCAGCTTGGGGTCCAGGCCGTCTCCAACGATTCCCCGGGCCCCGGAAACCGAAAACCGGAGGTACAATTCTCCTCCATTGCGTCGTAAAGGGCATTCACATGAAAGTATAGGCCCCGGATACCAGGTTGTCAATGCGCCCCTTTTAGGCTAAAATAACGATGGAAAAAGTGAGGACACCGGTATAAATCGCCCGAGGCGAGACAGAAATGGAGGACCATTGACCGATCAGATAAGCAAAGACATGATCATCGAAGAGGTCGTCCGAAAGTACCCAAAGACCATTCCCGTCTTTATGGCCCACGGCCTGCACTGCATCGGTTGTCACATCGCCAATTACGAGACCATCGAACAGGGCGCCCTGGGTCATGGTATGAGCAACATCACCGACCTCATGAAGGACCTCAACGAGACCGTCGAAGACGACGACGAGGCCTAACCCATGACCGAACCGATCACCAAGGACACCACCATGGCCGAGCTGCTCGGCCGTTCTCCGAAGCTGGCCGAGGCGGTAAAAAGGATCACCGGCTCCGACTGTTCCGACTGCCCCGCCGCCAAGGACGAAACCGTGGAGCTCTACGCCATCCTGCACGGTTATGATCTGGAGGAGCTCCTGCGGGAATTGAACTCTGTCGAGCTATAGGATCACCCGGATGAAAACGCCCCCTAGCCGACCCACGCGAGGGGTGTCCAATCTACCATCGGCCGAGAGTTCCAGGTTTATCTGTACTGATTGGGATAGCGGTTACCAACCGATCCGTGTAAGAAACCACATGTAGATCAGGCGCTTCAGCAGCGAAGACCTCCCTCAAGCGGTGGAGCTCTACAATCTCTGTTACCCCGAGCACCCACGGAGCTTGGAGCACGCGGCCTACGAGGAGGAGACCCACCCCACCGACCACTTTCGAGAGCGGTTCGTGTCCCTCGCAGGGGATAAGCTCGTCGGTCTGTTGATCCTCTCAACCTGCAACTGGCTCGACGGGGACCGGACGTTCGGGATACACATCTTCGTTCACCCGGAGCACCGCAGTCACGGTCGCAGGCTCTACCGGCTGACCGAAACCCACCTGGGGTACCTGAACTGGCGGAGATTGATGGCCGACTGCCGTGAGAGCAACGAGGCGGCGACTACATGGCTGGCGAGGTTGGAATTTCGGGAGGTCGGCCGCAACCTCGATTCTATACTGGACCTGTCAACCTACCGACGGCCGGCTGATTACAACGAGGTTCTGCAGAGGGTAACTGACCAGGGGATCGAGATAAGGACCTACGCCGAGATCGAGGACCCGAAAAGAGAGAGGAAGCTCTGGGAACTATACGAGGAGATCAACGCCGACATGCCCTCCCCCCACCTCTACCGGCGTAGCTCCTTCGAGCTCTGGGGGGCCAGGATGGCCAACCCCGCCCACCACCGAGGATGCGATTTGGCTCGCCCTCGACGGCGAGAGTTTCGTCGGTATTACCGAGCTGCGTTTCAGGAACGGTCTTACGGAAACGCAACGTTGCCGATTAACAGAACGCTCCAGGCCGTACCGAAACCGGGGGATAGCCGCCGCGTGTAAGTATATGGCAACACAACGGGCGTCGGACCGTGGTGTTCGGCCCTCGTTACCGGCAACGACGAGAATAACTTTGAACATGCCGAGGATAAACCGACGCCTGGGGTTCCAACGGCTCCCCGCCTGGCTGGAATTTTAAAAAAAAAACGAAAAATAACCGGTAACCCTTGACTTAAACAGAATTCAGGCTATTATTATAGGGACGGAGGTGAAGCTCCGTGAAATCGGAGGTTGCTCAATGAGGAGAGGGTTACTAATCTTCAGCATCCTCGTCCTGACGCTGGCGGCCTTGGCCGCGATCCACAACGTGAGCATCGGCGATAACTTCTTCAATCCCGAGATCATCACCATTGACCCCGGTGACCGAATCCGCTGGACCAACAACGGCGATTACACCCACCGGACCAAATCCCTCGACGATCTGTGGGATTCGGGATTTCTGGATCCGGGCGAGAGCTACACCCGCACCTTCAACGACACCGGTTCCTTCGACTACCACGACCCCCAGTTCCCCACCGCCACGGGAACCGTCGTAGTCAAGACAGACGACGTTGAACTTATGAGCTGGGGACGGATCCTCAGCCTGTACCGTTAGGGCAAGGTCGTAAAAGGCACGGGAAATTAACCAGTATAAAGAGTAGTCTGGGGGCGTCTTTTATTTTCGGGATGAGCAAACGGCCCTCGGGCCGTTTCTGGTATGAACATGCGACCTCTGCGAAAGCATCCAACTAGGGCACCTCCCCAATCCAAAACACGACCGACAAAGGGATTAGACAAGTGGGGGGACGTCCACTCGCCCCGTCGTTCAGGCTACATTTGACAAGAGGTTAAGACAAGCTCTGGCACCTTTTCGAGGCACCAGCGATGATTGTTAAAACAAGGGGTTTCAACCCCTTGTTTCCTTTAAGGTGATACTTCAATCACCCTCAAAACGGGCCTATGTGGCGGTTTTCAAAGGTCAATAAGCAAACTGAAAGACCCCAAACCGATTCTGAGACAACCGCCTACTGACTGGTGAAACTGAAGAGAACGATCAATCCGACGGTGACCGCGGTCACGATGATCGGTTCCAGGATCGGCGTCTCCTCCACTTCGGGCGTTTGGGGTCCGATGTCGGCGTACCGGGTATCTATCAGTTCTTCGGCGGCCGAGGTTGAAACGACATCCTCGGCGGTCCCGGTTATGTTGCCGACCCAAGCATACCCATCACCGGTGAAACTGGGGACGCGAAAGTGAACCTCGGCCACGGCCCTGCGCCTCACCCCGGACCCGGCCCGCGTGTAGATGACCCGACACTCGACCAGCCGGTAGTCCAGGGTGCCGGCCTTGGCCGAGCTGGGCGCAAACCCCTCGGTCGGGGAGGATGACGAAGTCGGGTCGGAGGAAGACGATTCGGATGGGTTCTGGGCGTCGGGTGCGTTACCGTCGGTGGCGCCCTCATCGGACATCACCCGCTCCTTCTCCTCGTGCGCCTCGCGCAGCGCCTCATCCACCTCAGACTCACCGGTAGGCGCGGCGACCGCCCCCACGAAGTAGCCCCGCCGGGTCAAGACGCTGATCAGCTCTTCTTCCAGCCGCTCGTGAAGGGCGGTCTTATCACCGCTGGAGACGTCGTTTATCTCCTGTATTAGTCCGGGCATCATCTCGGGCCTGCGTGCCAAAATATCCACGACATCGGTCAGGGCCACGATCTTCAACTGGCCGTCGGTGGGCGTGTCGCCGTGGACATTGATGGGAAGGTCGGTGCAGGCACCGATCAGCACCAACGTAAACGGCACCGTAAAGACAAGGAAACGGTTCATGGACTGGTCTCTCTTTTTGTTTTAACGGTCATTTGATTGGATTCTACGGTTATATACGGGAAGCTGTCAAGCCTGGGGCTCGTTTAACTGTTTGTCAAGCTGAGGTTTCCTGAGTCCCGGCTCGGACCGCCCACGGCGTCCAAGGATCACAAGAACTACCCACCGAGAAGGGCCACCGCCTCGATCTCGATCAGGGCTCCCCCGGGGAGGGAGTCCACCTGAACCGCCGAGCGGGCGGGTGGATTCCCGTTGAAGAACTCGGCGTACACCTCGTTCATCCGGGCGAACTGGCGAAGATCAGTCATGAAGACGGTGAGCTTGACCGCCCTTTCCAGGGAGCTGCCGGCTGCCCGCAGGACGGCGTCGAGGTTCATAAGGACTCGCCGGGCCGCCACCCCGATATCATCCTGCTCAAGCTCACCCGTTGAGGGGTTGAGTGGAATCTGACCGGCGGTGAAAACGAGGTCGCCGGCGACGACCGCCTGGCTGTAGGGACCGATCGCCTCGGGGGCATTCTCGGTGGCCACGATACGACGCTCCATATAAACCTCCCACTACTATACGTCGGAGGGCTCGGCAGGTTTCACGTCCTCGGAGTCTTTGGACAATTGGGTCGGCTCGGCCTGTTTCGCCTCACTCTCGTGGTAATCCTGGGTGGCTTTTCTGCGCACACCCATGAGGAGAATGGCATCGAAGAGGGGATTGAAGCGGGTGGGCAGGAGGCCGAGGACGCTTTTCGCCCGGTGCGCCAGTTCACGGGGGAGGGTCCCCACATCGGCCTCGGTGGTGGCGGCCAGGACCCCCTCGAGATTATCCAAATAATCCTCGGCCTGAAAGCTCCGGGTGGCGGCCGTGGCTACCTGGCGCACCAAGCCTGCGGCGGCCGCCTCGATCTCCTCTCTTCCGGATTTATTATCCACCGCGGCCCGCATCAGCTCTACGGCCTGGGAGGAGATGGTATCCAGCGCCTGCTCCACAACCTCTTCCTCGGGAACGAGTCCCTCGAACCGATCGGCGGCAAGGGTTGTCAGACGGGTCGTTTCGGCGACCTTGGCCACGGTTTCCTCGGCCTCAAAACCGAGCTTCTCCGCCAGACCGCCGGTGTCTATCTCCTCCGCCTCCCAATCGGCGGCCAATACGTCGCAGAATACCTCGCTCTGGAGATGGTCCGGGTCGAGGACCCGGCTCACGAAGCCCATCACGTTGCGTTGGAAGACGTAATCGGCGTAGTTGATCCAGAACAGATGTTGGAGGATCGGGATGGATCGGGCTTTGGCTTCGGGGTTGGACAGGAGGTTGAGCATGATGAGGTTGGTCCAGGCCAGACGGTCGGAGTTCCGGGCGACCAGCCTCACCTGAGCGCTCAGGGCGATGACGGTCAGACCCATCCTCGCCTTGTCGTCTACGATCTGGTCAAGACAGGTCCCGACGTACTCGGCCATCGCCTCCTGTTTCCCATCCGTCGGAGGGCGATTTGTGCCGAGGTAGTTGGCGATGACGCGGGGATCGAAACGGATGTTGGACCACTCGGGAGCCTCGACGAGCCCGGCGACGGCGGCGGTGAGCTCCTCCCGGTTTGCCAGGAGTTCCTTCTCACCGTCGGGGTCTCGCTTCTGCAACGTCGTTACCGCCTTCTCCGCGTCGGTGCGGAGCTTGGCGAAATCATGACGGCGAAAGGCCAACCCGGCGCGCTGCAGGCGAAAAGGCGGCTTTCTCTTCTTCCTCTTCTTGCTCAAACCCAATCCACCTTATCAAATAAAAAAAGAGGGGGCGGGGATTCTACTCCACCTTCCATCGGTTCAGATCTTAAAGCTGCAGCCAGGTCTCCGTCTCGTCGAGGTAGAACATCCCCGGTACGAGCCGTTCCCGATAGTACCGGGCGAATATCCTCTCCACCTCGGTCCGGGCCTCGGAGGAGTGCGCCAGCTCCGGTGTGGTCACCGCCAACCGGGCGTAGACCAGGTCCCGGTTGTTGTTCTCCCGCCAGACCACCTCCTCGGCGTACACGTAGCCCTCGCCCTTGGGTGTCACAGCCAGGTAGCCCAGGGATGTCTCTCCGATCAACCCGGACATCTTCAACCGGGTCATCTCGTCGGCCATGAAGAGGGAATCGAGCAACGCGGACAGCGCGGTGGCCTTCTCGGGGTCCAGCTCCGCTTCGGGGATCAGGGGCTCGTAGCCGTAGATCGGCTCACCCACGGCCCGGACGTTGGAGACCATCCACACGTCCTCCCCCAATTCCGCATAACTACCCAGAACCTGGTTCTCCAGCATCGTCTTGGCGTCCATCAACTCGACGTTGAACTGGGCCTGGACGCAGCCCAGAACAGCGAGGAGGGCAACAGCGAGAACTCGGAGGATGGTATTCATATCAGTTTGGGAACCGTTTTATGGTATCCACATCGAGGTGGTGTGTCAAGGTGTCCGCCGGGCTAGAAGGTAACGATGAAGCTCATGAGGTGGTATATCTAGTCGGCGATCAGATTTCTCACGAGGGTGTAATCGAGGATGTAGCTGCTCTGAGCCAGATTGGTCTCGATACCGCCGGCGGCGCCCAATAGACCGTCGCCCACACCCAAGCCGAGGCTCCAGAGGTGCTCCTCCTCGGCGGTGTAGACGTAACCGGCCCAGAAGGTCACGTGGGGTAACAGACGCTGCTCGAGCCCGAGCCGAACCTCGCGGAATGCCTCGGCCCGGCTGTTGACCAGGTTGCGCACGTCCATGGATAAGACCACATCGGGGAATGGAAACCGGGCAAGGCCGAGGTTGACGGTTTCGTCGCCCAGGCCCTCAAGGTTGGCCCGGCAGTCGGGAAGGCCGTCGGGAAGATCCACATAGGTGGCTGCCACGTAGGCCTCCGGGGCGAACTCCCAGGTGGCGCCCACGGTGAAACCGTAACCGCTCTTCCGTTCCCTTTCCACCCCACCTTCCATAAAAGCGCCATCATGGATAACCGGGTACTCCCGGGAGTAGTAACTCCCGCTTGCGGCCAGGGTGGCGAAATCGGAACCCGGTGCACCGCCCATCCCCAGGGGACGGCAGTTCAGGTTAGAGAGGGTGCGGTAGTAGACCTCCGCCGCCCCGGCGAAGGCGAACGTGAGAAGCAGAAAAAACACCAGAAGAGGCGGGACCGATCTCATTCCGTGATTATACGGCACGGCTCCCCTTAAAACAACAGACCCCGATACCGCACTTGATATGCGGGACCGGTCCGGGTATCCTTGACCCATGAATCTTGCGGCCTGGCGAAAGGTTCTGGAGAAAGAGCCGCCCCCGGTGGTTCTCATCGTCGGTTCGGAGGCCTCTCTGCGCCGGAGAGCCCTCAGGGCAATGCGCGATGCCCTGGGGGTGGGCGCCGATCTGGAGCGGTACGGAACCGACGTACCAGCCGACGAGCTCGCCAACGCCGTTCAGACCATACCCTTCTTTGGCGACGCCCGGCTCGCCGTCCTCGAGGGGGAAACCCTCCCGGCGGAACAGGGGGAAACGGTCCTGAAGCTCCTCCCCCACATTCGACCGCCAAACTACCTGGCGCTGGTGCTGGAACGCACGGACAAGCGCACCCGCCTGTGCCGAGAACTTAAAGACTCAACCGTCGAGTGCGAACCACTGAAGGAAGTCGGCCTGCGGAAAGCCGCCCGTCACTTCCTCGACGAGCGCGGGGTGAACGCCTCCCCCCAGGCGGTGGAACAGATTCTGGCCGTCGCCGGCGGCAGCCTGGACGCCCTGGAAAACATCTCTGAGAGCCTGTCCCTCCTCGTGAAACCCGGTGAGGAGCTCACGGCGGAGTTGGTAACCCAGGCCGCCGGTTCCGTCCCGGGTTTCGATCCCTTCAGGCTCTGCGATCTCATCACCAACGGCAGAAAGGCGGAGGCCTGCCTCCTGGCCGCCCGCGCCCCGGTTAGTCAGGAAGAGATCCCCCGTCTGGTCGGACTCCTGGCGCGTCACTACCGGATACTCCAACTGATCCGGTTCGTCTCGCGGCGCCAACCCACCGATAAGGAGCTGGCGCGGATCACCGGGGTGAACCCCTACTTCCTCCCGGGGTATAAAAAGGCGGCCCGCAGGCACACCACCGAGGAACTCTGGGGAGCGCAGCTGGCGCTCTTGGACTTCGACGTGGCGGGTAAACGCGGGCTGCCGGGTCTCAAAACGGCCCTCCTCGAACTGGTCTACGCCCTGGCCTCTAAGGGGAGCGAAGGCTGGCCAAATTTCTTAAAAGACCTGCCGGGGGCCTAACCCTCTATATCCCAGATATACCAGCCCACGTTGCTTCGGACCACGGTGAAGCGCAGGACCCGCGACGTCTCCGGCCGGAAAATCCGTACCGACACCTCCCGGCTCTCGAGAAGGTTCTCCCCCGCCGGGAGTTCTCTACCCACGGTCACCTCGTCCCAGCCCGAGATCCCGGGACCGGCGAGGAGGTCGTCCATAGTTTTGAGGAGTGGTGCAGCGGCCTCCCCCTCCCCACCGGGGTAGATTATCTCCTGAAGTTTCTCGCCCTCGCCGAGCTTCAGGGCCAGGATAAAGGCGTCAACCGCCGTGGCCGGGTCGTTCGCCGGTCTACCGAGCAGCTCGGTGACGTCGGGCGTTTCCCCGGCCGTCGCCCGGGGGTCCTGCACGTACTCCTCCACCGGGGGTTCGTCACCACCGCAACCAGCTAACAACACGACGATCAGTGGAAAAAAGAATGAGATCCTTTTCATCAGCCCTCCACGGGGTTTCGACAGTGATAAAGTAACACAGGCGGCACCCGCGGGCCAAGGGGCGCAAGGCCTGGAGAACGCAAGGTGTTGTCGCTATAATGGGGTGGAAGGTAAACCGGTTCACCATGCACGAGAAGCTGATCGTTCTATCCCTCACACTCTGGCTGACGGTCGGCTCCGTTGCCTTCACCGGAGAGGTGGAGGCCGAGGAGTTCATGCTCGAACTCGTCAACGCCGCCCGCGCCGAGCTGGACCTCCCCCCGCTCGCCATGGACCCTGCCTTCACCCAGATCGCCCGGCAGCACTCTCAAGAGATGATCAGCCTGGACTACTTCAGCCATGAGTCCCCGGTTCCCGGGAGCGAAACGGTTCCACAGCGCGTCGCCAACGCGGGGATGACCGAGGTCTGGATCGGTGAGAATATCGGGGCCGAGTACCGCAGCGGGCCCTACGACTGGGCGAGCCTGACCCTCTCCACCTTCGAGGGTCTGATGGACTCGCCGCCCCACCGGGCGAACATCCTCGATCCCGACTTCAACCGGGTCGGGATCGGTGTAGTCCGGAGCTCACGGGGCGATCTGGAGGGGATTCACGTCACCCAGGTGTTCACCTCGAAGCGGATCGAGCTCAACCCGATCTCCATCGTCTCCGACGGCGCCTTCTACAACGTAAAGCTCTCCGGTTGGTTCCTCCTCGAAGGCTGGACGGGCTGTTTCATCCACGGATCAGCCGAGAATTTCGTCCCGATCACCCCCGACGCTGAGGGCTTCTTTGCCACCGTGATCAGGCTCAAGCGGGAGACGGGAGTTTACATGCTAAAGCTGGGAATCGGCCCCGAGGAATACGGGAGCAAGGACATCTTCAACCGCTTCAGCGTTGACACGAACCGGCCGGTGGAGCGGGCCCTCTTCATTGACGGCACACTGTAGAGGGAGGGGATATGGGAAGAGAATGGTGGGAGGGCTTCTTCGACCGGGCCTGGCTGGAAGGCGGATTCGGAGCAATACCGGAGGAACAATCCCGGCGGGAGGCGGAACTCATCGCCGGCCTGTTGGATCTAAAACCGGGCATGGAGGTGCTAGATTTATGCTGCGGTATCGGCCGGATCAGTGTACCGCTGGCCGAGTCGGGCTGCGCGGTGACAGCCTTGGATATACAGGATGACTACCTGCGCCTGGCCGCCGAGCGGGCCGGGCGCGCCGGGGTCGGGCTGGAGCTCCTCCAGGCCGACATGCGGGAGATACCCTTCACCGATCGATTCGACGCGGTAATCAACTTCTTCACCAGCTTCGGCTATTTCGAACAGGAGGCCGATAACCAGCTAACCATCAACTCCGTTTTCAAATCCCTGAAACCGGGTGGACGCTTTCTGCTTGAACTGGTAAACCGTGATTATCTCATGGCTCATTACCAACCACGCGGCTGGAGCCGGGAGGCCGACTGGCTGATGTTCGAGGAGCGCAGCTTCGACTACGCCGCGAGCCGGAATGTGAGTCGGGTAACCTGGAGAAAACCGGACGGCGGCCTCTTGGAGTACGAGGTCAACCTACGGGTTTACTCCTTGCACGAACTGATTCGGATGTTCGGCGCGGCCGGGCTGGCGTACGAATTTAGCTGCGGAGACCTGAAGGACCGAGATATCCCGGCGGACAAGGATCGAATCCGTATGGTGATCGTGGGCCGCAGACCGTAAAGACCGAGTAATAAAAAGGCGGGGTTGTAACCCGCCTCTTTAGCATCTCGGCGACCCTACTCGAGGTAGATGCTCACATCGGTAACCTCGCCCGTCTCGTCGTCCACCTGGTGCACCTCGATGATGTTGCCGGTCACCTCGGACTCAATCACCTTGAGGATCTCATCGAAATCAAAATCCACCTTCTCCCCGTGAACGTTGATCTGCTTGGGTACGAACATCTTGGCGATCCTGGCCAGACCGATGGGCAGCCGGATGTTCACGTTGGTCATGTCTCCCTGTTTGACCTTGACCATGAGGAACTTGTTCTGCTCAACAACCGCGGGAGTCCCCCCGGCCTCGGCGAGGAGTTTGTCCGCCTCCTCGACGGAGAGCTCCCCCTTGACCACCCGATCCAGAATCTCACGGCGTTTTTTGGCGTTCATCTCTCCCTCCCGTGGTTTGTTACTCAAGGTAGATCTCTACGTCGGTGATCTCACCGGTCTCGTCGTCCACCTGGTGCACCTCGACGATGTTGCCCTCAACCTCGGTCTCCACGAGGTTGATGATCTGGTCCAGGTCAATGTCCAGCGGCCTTCCGTTGATCTCGATATCGGAGGGTATGAACATCTTGGCGAGCTTGGCCAGGGCGAGGGGCAGACGCACGTTGACGTTGGTCTTGTCACCCTGGTGTACCTTGATTATCAGGAACTTGTTGCCGACCCCGGTCCGCCCCACCGTTTGATCATCACCGGCAGCGGCTAGCAGACGTTCGGCCTCCTCGGCGGTGACCGTGCCGTCGGCGACCATCTCCAGGATCTTCCTCCTCTCCTCGGCGCTCATCTCTCCTCCTATTCGGTAAGCTCCTCGAACCGTTTGGAAACCTCATCAGCCGTAATCTCGCCCTTGGCGAGCATCTCGAGAAGCCTTAGTCTTTCGGCGGCGATCTTTTTCAAATCCGGTTTGGGAAAACGGTGCCCCACACCCAGGGCTTCCGCCAGCTCGGCCAAGCGCTTCTTTACCGTTGGATAGCTGATACCCAGGATGCCCTCCATATCCTTGATGCTCCCGCCCACGGCGACAAAATTTTTCAAGAATGCGCGCTGCTCCGAGTTGAGCCTACAGAAATCACACAGGGTGAAATCGCCGCGCAGGGTAACGCGACAGCTCTTGCAGTGGAGCTCGGCGACGTTAAGTTCCTTTCCGCAAACCGGGCAACTGCCGGGTATGGGGTAAGGCATTTAAGCTCCTCGGTAGTTTTTTCGCTTAAAGGGACCCCGTATGTCTGTTAAAATCGGTGGGCTGGCTCTTTCACCACCACACTCACCTTCCCTGCCCAAAAAGAAGCATAGCAGGATTCCTTGATATTGTCAAGCGTCATCTTAATATTTTTAAAGCATGACTGAAGTATCTTCAGCGAGATGGGGATGCAGATCCTAGTTGCCAGCCGCAATCAGGCAAAGGTGCGCGAGCTGCGGGACATACTCGAAGCGGACGGCTACACACCGGTCTCACTCGGCGAGCTTGACCCCGGCGGCAAGCTCGAGATCACCGAGAACGGTCTGAGCTTCACCGAGAACGCCATCATCAAGGCCACTACGGTTGCGAAAAGATTCAACACCCTGGGACTGGGGGAGGACTCGGGTCTTTCGGTTGAAGCACTTGGCGACGCCCCGGGGATCTACTCCGCCCGATACC